>NZ_JBFWVN010000009.1:0-64740 GCF_050246715.1 Methylocystis sp. | reverse complement strand
GGCGAGCGGCCGTCTCGCCGATGACTTTACCGCCGAAGCCTTGGCCACGGGATTTTCCCCCGCATTCCATTTAGCCCGCAGATAGGGCGTTGCGCCGATCAAGACAGCGCGGCAGTTGGCGGGAAAGATATTGCCGGTGTTGAGTCGTGCTGGGGACTATCGTTCAAGCTATAGCGGAGGGCGTACAGGGCCCTTTGCGGCGCGAGGGTAAAGGCGCAGGTGGCCGACTCAAAAGCCGAGCCGATCGGTGGAGATGGTCGGACGGGATTGGGATCGTCAAATCACACGCCATCCTCTCTGGACGCCATCATCATTATGTCCGGATATACTTTTTCCGTCGCACAACTCGTCATTTATGCGATTTGCGGGCGTCGACAGGCGTTTGTCTCTTGGCGACGCTTCGACTTCGTTGGCCGGGACCCCATTCGGAAAGCCAGAAAAGAGGCTATCGAACGCTGCCATTAGCCATTCGAGTAGCGGAAATCTATAATTCGGTCGCGTCGCGAGGGGCACAAAGAACCGGCAGACTAAGCAGGCTTGCGAACCACGTAACGATGCCGGCAATGCAATTGCTCCAAACTGGTCCGCCTACGACAGTTCCCAATAGGAACGCCGTGACCGCCAGTAGGAAGCTGAGCCGCAAGAGTTTGTGGCAGAACGCGCCTTCTTCGACCGATTCGACAACATCCGCGGCTGCTCCATCCTCAGCGTGAGCTTTCGAATGATCACTGAGACATGAGCCAGTCGGCCAAGCTTCAATCGCAAAGGCGATTGCCCCTGACAAAAGCCAAACTATGCCGAATCTTGCTCGACCGTGTACTATTGCGAGCGCAAATGCAGTCGCACACCCAGCAATGAAGAACTCCAGGATGTTGTTGATACGTTTGTGAGCGTCGGCGTAATTGGCGATCATGGATTGGCCCGCGCGATTGGCTTCTGTCGCGTTCGATCACGTAAAGCGGGCTGCCAGAGAAACTAGTGGCGCCTAAAGAATTTTCGAACTGCGTTCCCGGCGATGTTGCTCCGCCTACAAATGCGTCAGCACTTCCTTCGGCCTATCTGACGTCGCAGCGATCAGCCGAGTCCGTGATAATGCTTCTGCCCGTGAGCTGTAATGTCATGCGAAGAGAGCAAAAAATTCGTTGCAAATTCCTGTTCATTCGTCGAGCGGTGCAACGCCGTTTTTCCATCTCTGACGCCAGGTAAATGCGTTGCGCTATTTGCCTAACCCGAAAATAATCTTCCCATTAGCTGTAGGTCGGCTCACTATCGCTCTTTGGCAAATTGAACGGGGCGGGAGGCCTTGAAATCGGAACTCCAGCGTAGTCCCGGAAGTAGATCACCGCGGCGCGGTTGGCGACACAAATCCGTCTCTTTAGCGCGGCCGCGATCGTATGCGCGCGACGCTAAAGAGACGGATCCGATCAGAAAGCATTTTTTGCCCTGCGCCAGACCGGTTGCCTCGTTCCCGCTTTTGGAGCGTGACCATTGCGAAGGGCAAATTGCCCTGAAAGTGTTGAGCTTGCCCATTTTATCAGTAGCGCTAGCTAGCGCACGGGGCCGAGTGGCTGGAGTGTCCTATATGTCCATCACCCGAGATATCGCATCGCATGACAGTGCGGTCGCTTATGGCGGACTCATTGATGCAATTGGAGGCGTCGCCACCATCATCCTTGTCATTTGCGGTCTAGCTGGAATTTCGCCGGTTATGATGGTCGCGATCGCGACGATCGTCTTCGGCGTCGCGCTCTTGATCCAGGGCGGAGCTATGCTGTCGGACTATGCGCAGGTCGCATTTCCCGGCGGCGCTCAAAGTATTTCTTCTGAGCAGATGGGCGGCAGTAGCTTGGCGCTCGTCTTTCTTTTCGGCGCAGGCGGAATCGTGCTCGGCGTTTTGTCGCTTCTTGGTGTCGCCGCCGCGGTCTTGTCGCCGATCGCGGTCATCGGCTTCGGCACAGCTCTGCTTCTGAGCAGCAATGCGGTCTGGCGCCTTTATCTGCTGCGCCGCACCTCTGTACATCCCGAGCCGACCCCTGTAGGGCAGTCGCGGACTGTAGAGCAGCCGCAGAACGTCGGCGCCGAAGTGCTCGCGAGCAAAATGGCGTCCGGTCCGGCCGCCACACAGACCCGGACGGCTGTACGGCAATCGCACAACGTCGGCGCCGAAATGCTTGCAAGCGAAATGGCGTCCGGTTCAGCCGGCATACAGGCGCTTGCCGGACTGGCGGCGATCGTCCTCGGCATTCTGGCGCTCGCCGGCCACTCCGCCGATCTGACCGTAAATCTCGTCGCGCTGCTCGCGCTCGGCGCAACGCTAGTTCTCACGGGCAGCACCCTGAGCGCTACGGTTCTGAGCTTTATACGCAGCTGAGCACAATGCTTCCTCCGCTCGGTCACTCGCCGGGGATGCTTAATTGATTGCAGGCGCTTCGACTTTCAAAAGTCACGCGCCTGTCTTTCGCTTCACCAAGAAAAGCGGCCGGAGCGCTATAAAGTCCGGCCAAAGGCAAGGCGTAGCTCTGCCGCAACATTGATCTCGTAACCGGGGCCATGCGCTATGATGATGGATCGGAATCCCGATTGATCAAGTTTTGCGCCGCTCGGTGGAGCGTCGCGCGATAAGGCCAATAAAGTCATTCTCATTTCGAAGGTCGCCTTACCGTGGAGAGCGGCGGCTCCGAAAGGGCGCATCAAGAAACCCCAGAATCGGGTTTTTTCACCCGCTCTGGCTCGAAATTCTTGATAAGGTAAGTGAGGATGAGCGTGCGTCGGTCCGGTCGATTCATTCGCCAGCGTCGCGTGCGCGATCAGCGCCGGACACCGCGTTTAATCATGTCGGCCAGCGTTGGCTGAACGCCGCCCGAAGAAACGCGTCGAAGCCTCTCAACTCGACCTACGTGGCTCCTGCTCTATATGCGGCCTCAACGTCGACACAGCATCATGAGGCGACGCGTGTATTCACTTCAGGTTCATTATCTTCCGCTGCCGCCAATTGCCTACGCGGTCTTGCTTGGCGCGCTGCTGGCGCTCTTCGCGCTGATACAGATCGGCGTGCTTAGCTATGCATATGGCCGCATTGGTCTGAGTTCGAAATATGCGACGCTCGTGTTGTTCGCCTCGCTCTTGGGAAGCTACGTAAACATTCCCATTGCGCATTTCGCTGACGAACGCGTCATTTCGCAGGAAATAGTCGACTTTTTTGGGAGGCGCTATGTCGTCCCGATGGTTGTCGATTGGCCGGGCATGATACTGGCGGTAAATGTCGGCGGCGCCGTGATCCCATTTCTACTTTCCATCTATCTGCTTGCCCGCAATCACATCTGGATTGTCGGCGCCGTGGCGACGGCGATCGTTGCTCTGGTCGTCCATTTCTTGGCGAGGATCGTTCCGGGGGTCGGAATCACCGTGCCCATTCTGGCACCGCCCCTGTTGTCGGCGGCCCTGGCGATTCTCTTGTCGCGCGATTTTGCGGCGCCGGTGGCCTATGTCAGCGGCAGCCTTGGCACGCTCATCGGAGCTGATTTGCTCAATCTGGACAAGATGCGAGGCGTAGGCGCGCCCATCGCCTCGATCGGCGGCGCAGGAACTTTTGACGGCATATTCGTCACTGGAATTCTTGCTGTCCTGCTCGCGAGTCTGCCATTGCGCCGAAGAACTTCCGGCGTGTCGCCCAGCCCGCAATAGTCGAGGCGTTCGCGGTGGCCGCGCTCGACTCCTTCCGTCGTTCTTCGAGCGAGCTTTTCTGCGAGCGATTCTTTCGCTTAGCGCGCTCAGCTTCTACAGCTGGAGAGCCTTGTGGATAGACGACCTGCCATCGAAAAGAAATGGCGCTTCGACATTGGCTATCTTCTATTTGCAATGCTCGCGGCGTTGCTCTTGCAGCAATGGTGGACGAGCGGTCAGCGAACAGAAGCCATTCCCTACAGCGAATTCCAAAACCTGTTGCAGGAGAACAAGATTAAAGAAATTGAGGTTGGCGACACTTTCGTGCGCGCCAAGCTGAAGAAGGCTTTGCCTGACGGACGCAAGCAGGTTTACGCGATCCGAGTCGATCCAAAACTTGCAACCGAATTTGAAAACGCAGGCGTGAAATTTTCGGGAGTGGAAGGAAACAACTGGATCACTTTCCTGCTCTCATGGATCCTCCCCGCGGCGCTTCTCTATTTCCTGTGGAGTTGGACGACACGGCGCATGACTCAGGGCCTCGGCTCGATGATGTCCATCGGCCAAAGCAAAGCAAAAGTTTTCGTCGAAAAGGACATCAAGGTTGGATTTGGCGACGTGGCCGGCGTCGAAGAAGCCAAGAGCGAGCTGCAAGAGATCGTCGCCTTCTTGAAGGCTCCTGCCCACCACGGAAGACTTGGCGCGACGATCCCCAAGGGCATTCTCCTGGTCGGGCCGCCGGGCACGGGAAAAACGTTGTTGGCGCGCGCTGTCGCCGGAGAAGCTGGCGTTCCTTTCTTTTCTATTAACGGCTCTGAATTTGTTGAAATGTTCGTGGGCGTAGGCGCCGCCCGCGTACGCGATCTCTTCACGCAAGCGCGCGCGAACGCACCTTGCATCATTTTCATAGACGAACTCGACGCGCTCGGCCGGGCGCGAGGCATACTAGGGCTTGCCGGCGGACACGACGAGAAGGAGCAAACGCTCAATCAGCTGCTGAGTGAACTCGACGGGTTCGATCCGCGCGTCGGCGTCGTCCTGCTTGCCGCGACCAATCGCCCCGAAGTTCTCGATCCGGCTCTGCTGCGCGCAGGTCGCTTCGACCGGCAGATTCCGGTCGATCGGCCAGACAAGAACGAGCGCGCCGCGATACTTCGCGTGCACCTCAAGAAGATCAAGAGCGGCGTCGACGTCGATCCCGCCCAAGTCGCAGCATTGACTCCGGGCTTTACGGGCGCGGATCTCGCAAATCTCGTCAATGAAGCTGCGGTGATCGCAACCCGTCGAAACGGGACATCTGTGTCATTGGCCGACTTTACAGAGGCGATTGAGCGCGTCGTCGCTGGTCCGGAAAAGCGCAATCGCCTGCTGATCCCACGCGAGCGCCGTATCGTCGCCTTCCACGAGATGGGTCACACGATTGTGGCGATGGCGCTTCCCGATGTCGACCCGATAAAGAAAGTTTCGATCATCCCGAGGGGAATAGGCGCGCTAGGCTATTCGATGCAAATGCCGCTTGAAGATCGATACTTGATGACTCGCGGCGAACTCCTCGACCGTATGACGGTGCTGCTTGGCGGACGGGCCGCCGAAATGTTGATTTTCAATGAGGCTACGACTGGCGCCGCGGATGATCTCGAACGCGCAACGGAAATGGCGCGCGCCATGGTGACGCGCTACGGAATGTCGCCCGACGTGGGTCAGGCCTCCTTCGCGAGGGAGCGCTCACGCTACCTCGACCTTCCCGGAGCGAGCCCGCAACAATCGGAAGCGAGTGATCAGACCAGTGCGCGGATAGACGAAGCTATCTCCGCATTTGTCGAACAAGCCTTCGAGCGCGCAACGGCGATATTGCGAAAATGCGCGGCTGTTCACCAGGATTCCGCGGAAGGGCTACTCGAAAAAGAGAGTTTTTCCGAGGAAGAACTCGCGCCAATCAGGCGCGCAGTAGCCGCGTGCGCCCGCTCTGGAGCCCCCGGCGCGCCTGCGAATAATGTAGAGGCGGCGATTCGAACAATTCTGGCGCGGCTGCGTCAAGCTTATTCATAATAATCACGCGCGAGTTCTTCGGGAGAAGCAGGCTGTTTCGGCTGCCGAATGCGTCGCATCTGAATACCAGTCTCTTGCGGAATCATTATTGAATGACCTTCAGCGCTCGAAGATCGGAAAGCAGCTGCGACAAAATCGTTTGAACGCGACGATCAGCGCGTCTTAGGTCGGCTCGATCGTGATCGGCATGTACTCGGTCATAGCGGTCTCTGCATGTCTCAAATCGCGCTCCTTGCAGCTGCTCGTTCTTCCGAGCCGTTCGTTGGGTAAAAGCTCAAGATCGCAAGTCGGCATTTTTTAGATTTCCGAGCGCGCCCGACACTTGCGCGTTTGAAATGGCGATGAACGCGGTCGATGACGGCGAAGCGAACCTCTGGCAATCATGCAGAAACACGGCCGTACCACACAGCTTGTGGCAGAGCCTATTTTTGTGAGCGAACAGGCGGAAACGTTGAGATGATGCAGTTGCCGGGAGGCAATGATGAAACAAACGCAATCTGCACTTTCGCTAGAAGCCGTCGAATCCTTTGACGCCGCCGCCAACAAGCTGGGAGTTCGCTATTAAAGGGAGGTTTTTTGCTGCATTACCAGAATTTGCGCGAAGGCTGCTCGAATTAGAGTGGCGCCTACTCGCTGAATGCAAGGTAGATTACATTGCACCGCTAGTTCAGGCTTGTCTTTTGGGCGGCGAACGGTGCGATCAAAGTTTACTCAGAATGGACTATAAAGGCGGCGCTGACTCATTTTTTCAAGAATGCGTGAGCAGCACAGTAGACGACATTAGATCGGCTGCTCATTCTTCTGAGCGTTATCACGAGAAGGTCATCATACTCACATTGGCCGGCTCGCGCGGCTCACCGACGACAGGTGGGGGCATAAGCGAACGTCATCAGCGCGGGCGTTATATGTCGTAGCAAGCTCGTTGAGCGGCTTCTTCCAGCACGAGGGCGCAAGCCCCCCAGCGCATAGGCATGACTTCAATGCTGCCCACAGCACGACGAACGAATTCTATCCTCGTTGCAGGGGCCACGTTTTAGGGCGGCTAACAATTTCGCGGCTAGCCGGTCAGTTCCGCGAGGCGCTGAAGCGCTTTTTAGAAAAATGCTGCGTGAAAGGAGCTCACATAGGCGGGACGAAAGCGTCGAGGCCACGCAAAGCCAAAACACTTTTTCGCCACAGCCGCTCAAACGCGCGCAACGTTGTAGACACATTGGCGCAAAACGGCAAAGGTGTCGTGATGCTATGAGGCGCCACCCGCTGAAGACGGGAACTGGTAGCAGACGCGCTCTGCCCCATCATTACGAAGCGCCTGCTGCCGCCTTAAGGCGGGCCTGGATAGGCCCGCCGTACTTTTACGGTGAGTAGAGCTTCTCGGCTTGACCGCGGAAAACAACTTACGTTTCGCGATTCGTCTTTTAGATCGTGCTTTTTTCTTGCACCAGATTGGTGCGCGTCTCTGAGAAAATCCCAAACCTTGCCGAGTCAATCCGACCGTCGATCAGGAAGGTAACCTCAGCGCTCAAGCAACAACATTATGACGCCCAAAATCTCGGCGACGATAATTGACGCGATCGCGGCATTAGCGATCGGAGCCCGGATCATCCGCAAATTTACGGGTACAAGCGCGCCTAAATTCAATTAGGCATGTCGCCGCACGAACGGCCTAAGAAAGACCCCTGCCGATGAAGCCGGGGGCGAGTTCTGCCTACCGCTCGACCGGCGGGCGTGACGATTAGGAAGCCAAACGAGACTTCGATTCGGTCCTTTTAAATTTGTCTTGATCGAACATAAAATGGTATTCCTCGCAGGTTCTATGTCATCGCTGCTCCGGAGTGTCAATAACCCGATAAATAGGCAACGCCCTTGGCGACAGCTATGTCATATCTCATCTCTTTCATCGTTCCGCGACATATTGGCGCAACAACGGCTCCGGCGGGGCTCGTCGTCGCATGTGATTACTTAAAAGCGGCAAGTCAGCGCGCGCTAACGCGCTCCGCTATCGACCCTGCGTTGCTGTGGCGCTATCGCTACTGCATATTATTCGAAGCATCCTCCGGCCATCGAGCGGCAGAACCATGAATGAGATTCAATCTCTCTTTGTCATCGGCTTGGTGGCGGTCGTAGCGCCTCTGCTGGCTCGTTTGCCGATGCTGGTTAAGATCCCAGTAGTCGTGCTGGAGCTCGTGCTAGGCATCGTGATTGGTCCGGGAGGAATGAATTGGGTCTCGAGTCAGGAGCCTATCGGATTCCTTGGCGAGTTTGGCCTCATCTATCTATTCTTTCTGGCGGGCTCCGAGATCAATCCGGATAAAATTGGCGGGCGACCGCTTCAACTCGGCGCAATTGCTTGGCTCATTTCACTAGCGCTGACGGTGGTCTTTGTCGGCTCGCTTTTTCTTGTCGGCCTGTTGCGCGCGCCTCTGCTTGTCGGGATTGTTTTGCCGACGACAGCATTCGGAATTCTACTTCCTATCCTTCACGAGAGCGGAGATCTCGACAAGGATTTCGGCCGTTATGTGTTGGGAGCGGCGGCCATGGGTGAACTTGGGCCCTTGGTTTTAGCTCCAATTCTGCTGGCGCATGTGCATGAGCATTTGCATCAAACGCTTTTTGTCATGATCTTTCTGTTGTCGGCGGTTGGGGCCACTTCTCTCGCAAAAGGCGTACGTTCAGACAAATTATCGGGCGCGATCACCCGATGGATGAGCGACCGGTCAATCCTGCCACTCAGAATCTCAATCGTTATTCTGCTCGGTCTTATCTCGCTCGCCAATGAACTGGGCATGGAGATCGTTCTTGGCGCCTATACGGCCGGCGTGGTGATCGCAATACTCGTGCGCGACACGACAGGGGAGATACTCCAAGATCGGCTGGCGGCCGTTGGATGGGGATTTTTCATCCCACTATTCTTTATCACGAGTGGCATCGAATTTGATCTTCCAGCGTTGCTATCAAGCCCCGAGAGCATCAGTCGTCTTATTCTCTTCTGCGCGGGGATGCTTATCATCCGCCTCATTCCCGCATTTGTTTATAGGAAGGTGCTTGCCGACCAGGACTTAGTCCCAATTGCGCTCTTTTCTTCGACAACGCTGCCTCTTGTGGTCGCAATAACCTATTTGGGCGTGCGAACAGGCCATATGCTTCCAGAGAACGCCCACGCCTTGGTGGGCGCTGCGGTCTTATCAGTCGCCATTTTTCCCACTCTGGCTATCTGGCTTCGTTCGAAACCGGAAGACGCTCGCCCCGATCGCGCCGTGACGCAGGCGATATGCCGTATCGGCGATTCGGCCTCCGAATTATTTCATCGGCTCCTTGATTTGATCTCGCCGAACGTCGATCGCAGGCCGTGAATCGAGTAGGGGGAGAGCGGGCAACGACAAGCGAACTGCCCATTTTTCCTAATACATCTTCTCAAGTCGACGCATGGCGCGGCAAATTCATCGCCGAATTGGGCTATGCCAGCGCCGCCGTTGACCTGACGGCTGTGACAGATCCGAAACGCTGATCCAGCGTCCAAAAAATTTCGGATGACCGCCGAAGCATTGGTTAAGCAAAACTCCATTAGTTATCGCCCCCATAGAGGCTGGCAAGGCCGATGAGAGGCTCTACGTATAGTAACGTGGGAGAATGGGAGGGTACGTAGGAACCACGCAAGATGATGGACCATGCGGGTAGCAACATGTCGAAAGGGTCAGAAAGGAGTTTATTGACCCTTGTCGTTCGGAATTCCCCATTTATTGCCATGTTGGCGCTTGCTCTCTTTGGCGTCGCCTTCACGAGCGTCGCGCGACAATGGATGTTGATTTATTGGGTGGTGCTTGCCCCCATATTCGGGACGATGAGCATTCTCACCCGATGGCAGGATATCGAAGAGGGCCACTTGCGTTGGCCGCTTGTACAAACGGAATTGCTTCATTGGGGCGGTGTGCTCGTCGCCATGTATCTTATTTTCGTGGCGAATGTTGAGCAGATGATGAATGCGGACGCCTCCGCGCTCATGGTGCTGACGATATTGGCGTTAGGAACCTATACTGCTGGAATTCACGTCCGCTCCTGGCGCACTGCCGCCGTGGGCGCCTTGTTGGCGCTGAGCGTTCCTCTCATAGCCTGGCTTGAGCAGGCAACCTTGCTTCTCTTGTTGAGGGCTGTTGTGGCGCTTGCTTTGGTCATGGCGCTGGTCATGCTGTATCGCTGACATACAACAATTTATGCTGACGCCGTCTCGCGCAATTTGTCCGTCGTCGAATGATTTGGGACCGACTGGGCGACGATTGTAGTGATCGACGAAGGCGCCGATTTTCGCCTTTAGGTTGCCGGTCAGATAACAGCTCTCGAGCAGAATGCGGTTCTTGAGCGTCTGACGCCAGCGCTCGATCTTGCTTTGCGTCTGGGGATGCAATGGCGCGCCGCGATTGTGCCGGGCATATGGCGTCGGCCGCTACAGCACGAGGGCAATCATCAACAAGATCATTCAGGCTTAGTTCGACAACGTATCAAAGCTGGTCGTGGGCTTCATCGTACGAACGATCGCATCATGAACTGTTGCTCAACCGTTTCCTGTTCGGATTTGAGACCCTAAAAACGCAACCCAGAGGGCGACAGATCCGCCACGCTGAGGCCCGAGCCGCAGCGCGAGATAAACTTTGGCGGCGCTGCCGATCTGAAACGTTCCCTGCTATTACGGTGCGACCACTCCGGTTGATCGACGCGCTGTGAGCGTGCTGAGGCACTTGCCGCAGGCGCGTGCTGAGCCAACTGTAGGCTTGGATTTAGCCGCGCCGCCAAGAGGCGCGCTTGGCGGAAGCGGAACGGTTCATGGGTTCAGCCTTTCGACCCGCAGCGAATTTCTGGGCATCGCTCACGCTCCTCATGTTGGCGCTCGCCGCTGTTGGGTTTTCGCTTGCGGTTTGGCTTTGGCCACACAGCGATTATGCGCGGCGCATGAACTGGGCGCCGGCGCAGCCTGCCCCGTTCAGCCACCAACATCACGTGAGGGGATTGGGAATCGACTGCCGGTATTGCCACACGGCCGTCGAAGTTTCCTCAAACGCGGGCCTGCCGCCAACCTCCACCTGTATGACCTGTCATTCGCAGATCTGGACCAATGCCGCGCTGCTAGAGCCGATACGCAATAGCCTAAAGAACGACCGGCCTCTCGTCTGGAGCCGCATCACCGACGTTCCCGACTACGTCTATTTCGATCACAGCATTCACATCGCTAAAGGAGTCGGCTGTTCGAGCTGTCACGGAGACGTTGCCAGCATGGCGCTGACCTACAAGGCCAAGTCGCTCACCATGCAGTTTTGCCTCGATTGCCATCGCAATCCCGGCCCGCGCCTGCGCCCGAAGGACAAAATTTACGACACGAGCTGGGCGCGCGACGCAACGACGCCGGCGCCGGAGCTGTTGCTCGCCGCATATGGCGTCCCGCAGCGAAAACTGACGGACTGCTCGATATGTCACAGGTGAAGGCGCAATGGCGCAGCCTGGAGGAACTGGCGCAGGATGCGCAATTTCTGTTGCGCGCCGAACGGGAGTTCCCCGGTCTGGACGCCGCGCTCACGGAGCCGCGCGATCGTCGCGAGGCGTTGACGCTGATGGCCGCCGCAGTGGCGCTCGCCGGCGCGGGACTCGGTGGGTGCAACGGCGCGCCGGAAGGGCATTTGATCCCCGCGGTCCACCCGTCGCCTGGCGTCGTCCCAGGCATGCCGGATTACTACAGCTGCGCGCATGTCGACGGCGGCTACGCCGAAGGAACCGTCGTCAAACACTTCATGGGGCGGCCGATCAAGGTCGAAGGCAATCCTTTTCATCCCGCCAGTCTCGGGGCGACGAGCCCGATGGCGCAGGCCGAACTGCTGAACTTTTACGATCCCAGGCGATCCTGGGGCATAACGCGCGCGAATCTGCCGCGAAGCCGGTCGGCGCTGGAACAGGCGCTTGCCGATCAGCGCGCCGGACTGGCCGCCACCCGTGGCGCGGGCTTCGTCATCCTATCCGGCGCTTCGACATCGCCGACGCTCGCCGCGCAGCTTGACGCGCTGCGCAAATCCTATCCGCAGATTCGCTGGCTGCATTGGGAGCCGATCGAACGCGAGAACGCCAAGAATGCCTTCGCGCTGGCCTATGGCGCGCGCCTCGAATTAATACCGCAACTCCAGAACGCCGATGTCATTCTCGCGATCGACAGCGATCTCTTGAGCGCCGCGCCGGGACATCTGCGCTTCGCGCGCGAATTCGCGGCCCGGCGCAATCCGACGCGCGCGAAAATGAATCGCCTTTACGCGATCGAAGCCACGCCGTCGCTCACCGGCGCCGTCGCCGACGAACGCTTCATCGCCGGGCCGCGCGACGCCCACCGGATTCTGCTGGCGCTCGCCTCGGCGCTGCTCGGCGCGCCGCCAGTCGAAGGTCCGCCATGGCTCGGCAGGATCATCGCGGACCTCAAATCCAACCGCGGTCGTTCTTTCATTCACTTGGGACCCGATCATCCACCGGAAGTGCATGCGCTCGTCCTTGCGATGAATGAGGCGCTTGGCGGTCGCGGCGCCGTCTACGCGCTTGTCGACGACCCGATGCATGCTTCATCCGACGACGCGCTGTCGCTCGACGCGCTTGTCGCCGACATGCACGCCAATCTGGTACGCTCGCTTCTCATCATCGACAGCAATCCAGTCTATGCTGCGCCGGGCACGCTCGATTTTCTGGAAGCGCTCGCGGGGGTCGACTTCAGCCTCTGTCTGAGCCCAACGCCGAACGAAACAACCGACGCATCGCTCTGGGCGGTCCCGATGATTCATCCTTGGGAAGGCTGGAGCGACGCGCGCGCCTTCGACGGGACGGCGAGCGTGATGCAGCCACAAGCCCTTCCTCTGTATCAAGGCCTCGAACCGCATGAGGCGCTGGCGTTGTTGCTGGGGCCCAATGCGGCGAAGGCGCGCGATCTCGTGCATGAAACCTGGAAGGATCGACTTGGCTCTGAGGATGCCTGGACCGACGCCCTTGCCAAAGGCGTCATCCCCGACAGCGCCAGTTCGGTCAGCAATCGCCCCCTGTCCAACGCCGCTGCGCGCGTCCAATTGCCCCAGCCGCCAAAGGCCGGGATCGTCCTATTGTTTCGACCCGATCCTTATCTTCTCGACGGGCGCCATGCCGACAATCCCTGGCTTCAGGAATTGCCGCGGCCGCTGACGAGAATAAGCTGGGGCAATCCGCTTCAGATCTCGCCCCGGCGCGCCCGCGAACTGTCGCTGGAGAGCGGCGATGTCGTGCGCATCGCAATCGACGGCGCGCATGCGACAACGCCGATCATCATCGCGCCGGGCCAGTCGGACGATTGCATCGTCGCGCTGCTTGGATTTGGCAGACGTCAGACGGGACCGGTCGGGCGGGATGTCGGCGTCGATTTCTTCAAGCTGACCGGGCGTTCCTGCGGGGCGCCGGACATTCAGAAAGCCGGTGCCAAAGAAGAATTGGCGAGCGCCCAACATCACGCCGCCATATTCGACGAGTGGGGCGTGTATGCGCGCAACGGGACGCTTGCGCAATTCCTTAACGATCCGGATTTCGTTCGGCGCAACGACGAGCCGCAGCCGGCCCTCTATGAATGGAAGCCGGAAGGGCCGGCGGCTTGGGGCATGAGCATCGATCTCAACGCCTGCATTGGCTGCGGCGCCTGCGTCGTCGCCTGTCAGGCGGAAAACAATATTCCGGTCGTCGGCAAAGCCGAGGTTCTGCGCGAGCGCGAAATGTACTGGCTGCGCATCGATCGCTATTACGACGGGCCGCCGGAGTCGCCGAAAACGAGCTTCCAACCGGTTCTCTGTATGCACTGCGAAGAAGCGCCTTGCGAGCCCGTCTGCCCGGTCGGCGCGACGATGCATGACTCCGAAGGGCTCAATGTGATGGTTTACAATCGCTGCATCGGCACGCGCTTCTGCTCCAACAATTGTCCCTACAAGGTTCGGCGCTTCAATTATTTCGACTTCGCGGGCGAAGAGCGCCGCGCGATCGAGTCGCGCAATCCAGAAGTCACCGTGCGCGCGCGCGGCGTCATGGAGAAATGCACCTTCTGTCTGCAGCGCATCGCCGCCGCGCGAATCATCGCCGACCGCGACGGAGAGAAAGCGTCTACGGTGACGACCGCCTGCGAGGCCGCCTGTCCGACTCGGGCCTTCACCTTCGGCGATCTCGCGGCCAAGGGGAGCGAAGTCGCGGCGCGCCGCGCCGGACCGCTGTCCTATGCGCTGCTCGCCGACCAGAACACCAAACCGCGCGTCACCTATGAAGCGCGCATCTCCAATGTCGATGAAGCGAAAGAGACGCGGAAATGACGCTGCTCCGGACCGGCTCGGCGATCGAAGCCTCGACGCAGGATCGACAGCCGCGCGCCAACGACCCCATCGTCTCCCCGACTCAGACCATCTCGTCGATGACCTCGAAAATATGTTCGCCGCCGCTTCGGCGGAAATGGCCCCTATGGTGGAGGCTCAGCCTGGCGAGCGCATTGGCCTTGGTCCTTATCCTCGCCGTCGCTATCGGCTGGCTGTTTTACGCCGGCGTCGGCGTCTGGGGCATCGACTGGCCCGTCGTCTGGGGATTCGCGATCATCAATTACGTATGGTGGATCGCCATCGCTTCAGGCGGAACCTTTATTTCGGCCCTCTTCTATCTCGCCGAGGTCGAATGGCGCAGCGCGCTCAACCGTATCGCCGAAACGATCACGATTTTCGCCGCCGCCTGCGCCGCCCTCTATCCGCTTTTGCATCTCGGCCGTCCCTGGCTCTTCTACTGGCTGTTCCCCTATCCCAACGTCATGGGGGTCTGGCCGCAATTCCGCAGTCCTCTGCTCTGGGATTTCGTGGCGATTCTCACCTATGTGATCTCGTCAATCCTGTTCTGGTATTTTGGTCTCGTTCCCGACCTCGCAACAATGCGCGACAAGTCCGACGCGCCGGCCAAGCGTCGCTTTTACGGCGTGCTCGCTCTGGGATTTCGGGGCTCGGACAACGCCTGGCGCCACTATACCGTCGGCTATGGCCTCCTGGCCGCGGTGATGGCGCCGCTCGTCATTTCCGTTCACAGCATCGTCGGCCTCGACTTCGCCGGCGCGGCGACGCTCGGATGGCATTCGACGGAGTTTCCGCCCTTCTTCGTGTTCGGCGCCCTGCTGTCGGGCTTCGCGACGGTGATGCTGGTCGCCGTTCTGATACGGCGGATGCTCGGACTCGAGGATTTCATCACCGGCCGCCACTTCGACATTCTCGGAAAACTGCTGCTGACCAGCAGTCTTTGCGTTGGCTACGCCTATCTCATGGAGGCGTTCACGACTTTTTACGGGCCAGACGCCGCCGAGAAGCGCCTCTTCATCGATAAGGTCGCGGGCGAACTGGCGCCCATCTACTGGGCGACAATTGTCTTCAATGTCCTGGCGCCGCAGGCGATGTGGCGCCGGAGCATTCGACTGAACGAAACGCTCGTCGTTCTCATCAGCCTTTTCGTGATCGTCGGCATGTGGTGCGAACGCTATGTCATCGTCGTGATGAGCCTGCGGCGCACGCATCTGCCCTCGGCCTGGGGCGACTTTACGCCAACGGTCTGGGATTGGTTGACGCTCTTCGGCACGATCGGTCTGTTCATCGCCGGCCTGCTTATCGCCATTCGCCTGCTGCCGACGATTTCGATGTTCGAGATGCGTGAAGTCATTCTTCGCAATGCGAGGCGAAATCAATGAACGCCGAAGCCGAAGCGCCGATCGCGCCGAATGGACTGGCGGCGACCTTCCTCTCTGAAGACGCCTCACTCGTGGCGCTCGCCAATTTGAACGCGGGCAAGATCGGCGAGGTGCGGTTGTTCAGCCCTCTCCCGCCTCCCGGACCGCCGAAGCGCTCGCGCCTGTCCGCCTTCGTGCTCCTCATCGGACTGCTCGGCGCCGCCGGCGCTTTCGGCCTGCAAAGCTATGCAAATATTGTCGCCTATCCGCTCGATATCGGCGGACGGCCGCCATTCTCCTGGCCGTCGTTCATTCCCATCGCCTTCGAAGCGGGCATTCTGTCAGTCGTGCTCGCCACGGTCGTCGGCGCGGGCGCGCTCTGCGGCTTCACGCGCTATTACGACTCGGTCGACGAAATCCGCGCGCTGCGGGACGCGACGATCGATCGATGGGTCATTGTCGTTCACGCCTCCAGTTCGGAATCCTTGGCGCAGTCGCGCGACATTTTTGAACGGTGCGGCGCTCGCGTGATCGAAGAGGCCAAACTGTGACCCGCGCCTTCGCCATTTTCTCGCTTTGCGCGCTGACCGCCTGCAGCGACATGAGCGAACAGCCAAAGCAGCGAAGCTATGCGCCGCTCGTCGGTCCCGCCGAAACGCCGCCCGGAGCCGTGACATTTCTCTATGGCGAGCCGACGCCGCCGCGACTGACGCTCGCGCTCGTCGAGCGCGGCCAGCAGCGCTTTCGAATTTATTGCACGCCCTGTCACTCCGAGCTCGGCAACGGCCAAGGCATGATCGTGCAGCGCGGCTTTCCCGAGCCGCCGTCTTATACCAGCGAGCGATTGCTGAAAGCGCCGACGCGTCATTTTGTCGATGTGATCGCCCGAGGCCACGGCGCCATGTATTCCTATGCCGCGCGCGTGCCGCCGACCGATCGATGGGCGATCGCCGCCTATATCCGAGCTTTGCAAATAAGCCAGAACGCGTCGGCGGAAGACCTCGCTGCGGCGCAAGCGGAAGCCGCGCCATGAACCTCATGTTTGCAGCGCTGGCGGGCGCGATCGGATATGGCGGAATCGCCCTTGGCTGGGCGATGGCGCCGAGAAATTTTGGCTTTGGCTGGCTTGCCGCGCTGAGCGTCTGGATGGCCTGGCCGCTCGGGGCCATGGCATTGATGCTCATCCACGCGCTTACTGGCGGCCGCTGGGGAAAGGCGATTCATCAAGCGCTCGCCAAGGGGGTGCGAAGCGTGTTTCTCATCCCGCTGTTCGTTATTCCTTACGCGCTGACGGCGCAGCGCCTTTATCCCTGGCTCCAGGCCGGCGCGACGCAATTGGACAACGCGCTCTATCTCAACGGCCCCGGTTTCGTGCTGCGGGGCGTCATCTATCTCTTCATCTGGCTGGTTTTGGCCGTGCTCGTCACCCGCGCCGCCGACGATGCCGACGAACTCGCGCGTCTTGCGCCGCCGGCGCTCATTCTTTTAGCGCTGACCGCGACGTTCGCAGCCGTCGACGCCATCATGTCGCTCGACCCGACTTTCGCGTCGAGCATATTCGGGCTCATTCAGATCGGCGAGATCACCGCGCTGTCTCTCGCCATAGCGGCGCTGGCGCTGATCTTTTCGGCGACGCCGCACGACCCCGAGGCGCTGCGCCAGATTGCGCGCCTGCTGCTCGCTTTCGTCATTCTGTGGAGCTACCTCGCCTTCATGCAACTGCTGATCGTCTGGCAGTCCGACCTGCCGCACGAAGCGGCCTGGTATCTTCTGCGCTGGCGCCAGGGCTGGGACGTCGTCGGCGGACTCATCGTCCTCACGCACTTTGCTATCCCCTTTTTCACGCTGCTTTCGTCGACGGCGCAACATTCGCGAAGGGCTGTAGGTTTTGCCGCTGCGTCAATCATTGTTGGCGGAATTCTTCACCAGTTCTGGCTGGTCGCGCCATTTGCCGGCGCTAATTCAGGGATGATCGCACTGCTTACGCTTTCCGCCTTGCTGGCCATGGCCTGCACGAGTCTGCTCGTCACGCGCGGGAATAAAAGAATCTGGAATTGGATCGAGGCGTGAGCACAATGCAAGAAAAAGACCTCGCTCCAGCTTCGCACGAAGGCGGCGACGTGAGGGGCGGCTTCATTGCCGTCGGCTTTGCTTCAACGGTTTTTGCGGTCATCCTTCTTTCCCTTTTCGCATGGGCGCTCTTTCCCGGCGCCATTATCGACCGAACGATGAATTTGCCATTGCCGCCATACCCAGAGCCACGGCTGCAGATCGATCCGGCCGAGGACATGGCGGATTTTCACCGGCGCGAATTGGCCCGCTTGAACAGCGCCGGCTGGACCGATCAGGCGAACGGCGCGGCGCACATTCCGATCGCAATCGCGATGCGAAAAATCGCCAAAGAGGGAATTGCAGACTGGCCAAGTTCCACGCCCCAGTCGACGCTCACCTCTCAGCTGCAAGAGGAGAATGCGCATGAAGCTGCTTCCTACGCTGCTGGCCCTGCTTCTTCTCAACGGCCTTCCAGCCCATGCGCAACGAACGCCCGATCTAAAGGGGATTGCCTACGAGCAAAAGCTCGGCGCGCGTCTGCCGTCAAAAAGCGCCTTCATCGACGCCGACGGACGAGACATTGGTATTGGTGATTTATCCAGTCGCGCGCCGCTCGTTCTCGTACTCGGCTACTTCCATTGCGAGAAGCTTTGCGGGGCGGCTCGGATGACCCTGTTGCGCGCGGCGAAGAAAGCGGGACTGTCAGCGGGCGCCGACTATCTGTTCGTCGCGGTCAGCATCGACCCAACTGAGACGGCCGACGCCGCGCGGAAGGCGCGCGAGATTGATTTCGCCGCGGCGGCGCCACATGGGGCGGCTGACGGATTTTATTACCTTACCGGGAAACCCAATGATATTCGCGCGCTTGCGGCGGCTGTTGGCTATCGCTATCGTGACGGCGCACAGCCTGAGACCTTCATTCATCCGATCGGCGCCGTTGTGGCGACGCCGAGCGGCGTGGT
This sequence comes from Methylocystis sp., assembly GCF_050246715.1. NCBI lineage: Bacteria > Pseudomonadati > Pseudomonadota > Alphaproteobacteria > Hyphomicrobiales > Methylocystaceae > Methylocystis > Methylocystis sp. The sequence goes on along the minus strand of NZ_JBFWVN010000009.1, from coordinate 46,302 downwards.
CTCGGGCTACCTCTCCGCCATCGGGTCCACTCCCGAGGACATCAGCAGGGCGATTCAGGCAGCCGCGGCAGAGGACGTGACGGCGCGCGCTTCGCCCGCGCTTTTGCTTTGCTTTGATTTCGACTCGACGACGGGCCGATATACATTCGCCATCCTCAAATTCCTGCGCCTTGGCGCCGTCGTCATGACCCTCGCGCTTGCGGCGATCCTTTATCGCGAGTTCCGGAAGGGCGCGCGCGCATGAATGGCTATTTGCCGAGCGCAACGGCCGAGGGTCGTGAGATCGACTTTCTCATCCTCGCGCTGGCGCTTGTCTCATGCGCTGTTCTCGCCCTCGTCTTCGCGCTGATCTTTCTCTACATGGTTCGATATCGGGCCGAGAGCGACATCTACCGCGGCGCGCCGGGGCGCAAGACCTGGCGTTTTGAGATCAGCTGGACAGTAGCGACGCTAGCGGTGTTTTTCGTATTGTTTGTCTGGGGCGGCGATCTTTACGTACGGCTGTTCCAACCGCCTGCCGACGCTTTGCAAATCTACGTTGTCGGCAAGCAGTGGATGTGGAAGGTCGAGCATCAGGGTGGTCAGCGCGAGATCAACGCGCTGCATATTCCGATCAACCGCCCCATTCAGCTGGTGATGACGTCGGAAGACGTCATTCATGATTTTTCCGTTCCAGCCTTTCGCATCAAACACGATGTTCTTCCCGGACGCTATGAGTCGCTCTGGTTCCGGATCGAAACGCCGGGAACCTTTCAACTCTTTTGCACGCAGCTCTGCGGCGTCGGCCATTACTCGATGACCGGCGACGTCATCGCCATGACGCAACCCGAATTCGAAACCTGGCTCTCTGGCGGCGCCGCGCCTGGCGCACGCGAAGACATGGCGGCCGCCGGCAAGGCGCTGTTCACCACGCATGGATGCAGCGGTTGTCATGGCGAAGGCGGCGTCGGCGGAACGCCGGCGACGACCGGCGTCAGCGCGCCCGTCTTGGCGGGACTGTTCGGCCGGTCGGTCAAGCTGCGGACCGGCGCCACGATGACGGCGGATGAAAATTTCATACGCGACTGCATTCTGACGCCGGACAAGACGCCGATCGCCGGCTATCCCCCGATCATGCCGTCCTTTCTAGGCCAGATCGGCGAAGAGGACGTGCTGCGACTCATCGCCTATATCAAATCACTTCGATCGAGGAGCCGGACATGACGCATTCGGCGGCACAAGTCTCTTATCTCGACGACGGCCATACGTTGCGCAGCTGGCTGTTCACCACCGACCATAAACGCATCGCCATTCTCTATATCGTCGCCATCACCTTCTTTTTCTTCGCCGGCGGATTTGCGGCCTTTCTCATTCGCTACAATCTGAGCTCTCCGAAAGGGCTGATCGGATCGGCGGAGACCTATAATCGGCTTTTTTCGATGCACGGCATACTGATGGTCTGGTTCTTTCTCGTTCCGGCCGTGCCGGTGACGCTGGGAAATTTCCTGGCGCCGCTGATGCTCGGCGCGCGCGACCTCGCCTTTCCGCGGCTCAATCTGCTGAGCTGGTATCTGTTCATGGCCGCCGGCTTCGTCGCGCTCTATGCGGTCGTCGTCGGCGGCGTCGACACCGGCTGGACCTTTTACACGCCGCTCACGTCCTTCTACTCCAAGGGACATGTGGTCGCGGCCGTCGTCGCCATCTTTATTGCCGGATTTTCGTCGATCGCGACCGGCCTCAATTTCATTGTCACCATCCATAAGCTCCGCGCGCCGGGCATGACCTGGTATAAAATGCCGGTCTTCCTGTGGTCGCTTTACGCGACGAGCGTCATTCTCGTGCTCGCGACGCCGGTGCTCGCGATGACTCTGCTGCTGCTCGCCTTCGAACGCATCTTCGGGATCGGCGTGTTCGATCCGGCGATCGGCGGCGATCCGCTGCTGTTTCAGCATCTCTTCTGGTTCTACTCGCATCCCGCCGTCTATGTGATGATCCTGCCCGGATTCGGCGTCATCAGCGAGATTATTCCCGCCTTCTCCCGCAAGGAGCTGTTCGGCTATAAATTTGTCGTCTGGGCGAGCATCGCAATCGCCGTCATCGGCTTTCTGGTCTGGGGCCACCACATGTTCGTGGCGGGAACCTCGCTCTATTCGGCGCTCGTCTTTTCGCTGCTCAGCTATATGGTCGCGGTCCCATCGGCGATCAAAGTCTTCAACTGGGTCGGCACGATGCACAAGGGTTACATCCGTTTCGACGCGCCGATGCTTTACGCGATCGGCTTCATCGGCCTCTTTACCACTGGCGGTCTGACCGGCCTCTTTCTCGCAGCGCTCGCCGCCGACGTCCATCTCACGCAAACCTATTTCGTGGTGGCGCATTTCCATTATGTGATGGTGGGCGGTATGGTGTCGGCCTATTTCGCCGGCCTTCATTTCTGGTGGCCGAAAATCACGGGCCGTCTCTATCCCGAGATGTGGGGCCGGGCCGGCGCAATCATCATCTTTGTCGGCTTCAACCTCACCTTCTTTCCGCAGTTCCTGCTTGGTTATCTCGGCATGCCGAGACGCTATTTCGCCTATCCGCAACATTTCGAAGCGCTTAACCTGCTGTCGTCGGCGGGCGCTTTGATTCTTGCGGTCGGTTATATTCTGCCGCTCGGCTATCTTGCCTGGTCGCTGCTTTATGGCGAACGCGCATCGGCCAATCCGTGGGGAGCGACCGGCCTCGAATGGACGACGCCATCGCCGCCGCCGACAGAAAATTTCCCAGTGACGCCGACCGTAACCGAAGAGCCCTATCAGTATCGGCGGGCGGAGGCCGCTGGACGATGAGTGACGCCGCGGCTCATGATTTCCAATTCGAGAGCGCCGGACACCAGCGCGAAACGGCGATTTCCGGCATTTGGCTGTTTCTCGCGACCGAGGCGCTGTTCTTTGGACCAATCTTCCTTTCATGGATCTATGCGCGTCATGCCGATCCGATCGCGTTCGACGCCGGCGCTCGACAAACGGAGCTGATGATCGGCCTGACGAACACGGCGCTGCTGATCGCAAGCAGTTTCGCTTATAGCGTCGGCCTGGCTTTCATCCGATTCGGAAGCTGTCGCGGGATGGTAATTTGGCTGGCGATCGCCTGGGCGCTGGGCGCCGCTTTCATCGCACTCAAATTCGGAGTCGAATGGCAAATGGACCTACAGAAGGGTTTGTTTCCCGGTCCGCACTTCGCCATTCACGGGCCGGCAAGAAGCGGCGCGCAACTCTTTTTCGCCTTCTATTTTTTCGGCACGGCGCTCCATGGGCTGCATCTCGTCGTCGGCCTTGGGCTTCTCGCCTGGATCATCTTCCAGGCTGAACGATATACCGCAGAGCGGCATAGTCCGGTTCATGTCGTGGGACTCTACTGGAGCTTCATCGACATCATCTGGCTGATCCTGTTTCCGCTCATCTATCTCATGGGACGCGCATCATGACGGCAGTTATCGTTCGTCTTGTCGCGGTCGCATCGTTGATGTTTGCGCTTCTCGCCGCAGAGCTTGCTGCGACCTTCGCCTTTCCGGGTTGGGGACGCGGCGGAATCGCGATCGTCGCGGCGACGATGGTGGCCGTAGCGGCGTTTGGATTCATGGAGCTGCGTCAGGAGGGCGCATCGGTCTGGTTGTTCGCAGCCGCGGCGGTGCTTTGGCTCGTTATCCTTTTGGGCCTCGGCAGTCTCGATCTTCTCACGCGCACGCTCTACCCTACGGTGATCGCCGTGCCCTAAGAGCCGATCCATTAAGTTTGAATTCATGAACAAGATGTTGCACGCGTTAGACGTTTAAGCTGATGTGGATCATGGCGAGTTTGACGAAGACGGCGACGCTCATGTGACCTGACCGCTTTTCTGGACCGGCGGATTTGAGAGTTTAATGCATTGACGCGCTCTGATCGAAAGCTGGCGGCAAGGGCTCGATAGTCAGGGGCGCTGGCGGTCGATAACCGAGCGCTGAGTGCGGTCGAACTGTATTGTAGTGACGACGCCACTGCTCGATCACGATGCGTGCTTCCTTCAGGCTGTAGAAGATTTCCAGGTTCAAGCATTCGTCGCGGAGCTTCCCATTGAAGCTCTCGCAATAGCCGTTCTCCCAGGGGCTGCCCGGCTCGATGTAAAGTGGGCGCGTCCCCAGACCGGCGAGCCACTGCCGAAGCGCTTTGGCGACCATTTCGGGGCTTACAAGTTTCCCGGCGCGATATCCCTAAGAACCTGTTTCTCAAGCGAGAGATCGGCGACCAGACGTTTCAGCCGCGCATTTTCTTTCTCAAGGTCCTTCAACCGCTTCGCCTGCTCTATTGGCAGGCCGCCATATTCTTGCCGCCAGAGGAAATAGCTCTGCTCCGATATCGACGCCTCTCGACAGGCTTGGCCAATCGTCCGTCCTTGCGTCGTCAGAACCTCGATCTGCCGCAGCTTCGCAACAATCTGCTCCGAACTCAAACCCTTCCTCGGCATCTTTGTCTCTCCTTCCATCGGATTCTCTCAAATCCCCCGGTTCAGAAAAGACAGGTCAGGTCATCGAGCGTAGCAGCGATAAGTCGTCCCGCGCAGCAGTTGGCGCTGCGACTTGGAAACTCCGTGTCCCGAAGAAGTGAAGGACTGGGCGCCGACGCACTCGGCGGACGGTTTAAGCCTCTCATACATCGCCGGAAGTTCTACTTCGCTATTGTACAGGCTCGCATTGAATTAAGCGAACGGCGCTCTAGCTAAGTCGCGCCAGCGCCCCATCAGAAAGTTGAGCCAAAAAGTTGAATTCGTATGATGCAATCGTCATTGGCGCAGGACACAACGGGCTGACATGCGCGTGCTATTTGGCGCGCGCCGGCCTGCAGACGCTGGTCGTTGACCAGTACCATACCGTGGGCGGCATGGCGACCACCGAGGAGGTCACGCTCCCCGGGTTCCGATCGGACATGCATGCGTTCGGCTACCAGTTCGCCAATCTGTCGCCTGCGCCACAGGAACTGGGGCTGGCGAATTTTGGATTGGAGTTGATTCGACCAGAGATTAACTACTCGCATGTTTTTCCAGACGGGGGCATCATTTCGATGCACCGCGGCGTGGATGACACGATCGCGAGCATTAGCCGGTATTCGAAAAAGGACGGCGAGACGTGGCGGCGGTTGGCGAGCGACTTTGTGCAGGCGAAGGCTTCGATCGCTGAGTGGATGAACTCGCCGCCTCGGTCGCTGGTCCAAGAAACTGAACAGCTGGCGCAACAGCCGCACGACATTGATGGGTACCGCGCCAGTCTACAAAGCGTTCGCTCATGGACCAACGAGCACTTTGAGTGTGAGGAAACGCGTTTGTTTATCGGCGCTTGGGCGTGTCATGCGAGCATTGCTCCGGATGATGCAGGCGGGGGGCGCCTTGCGTGGCTGTTTACGGCGTTAATTCAGGACGTCGGCAATCGGGCGGTAAAGCAGGGGATGCACCGTCTGCCATTGGCGTTAGCAGCATATTTGCAATCACGGGGCGGCGAGATTCGCACCGGAGCGCGAGTCACAAGAATTCTAATTGAACATGGCCGTGCGGCAGGCGTGCAGTTGGCGGACGGAGAGCAGATTCGCCTCACGGACAAGGGTGTTGTCGCCTCGAACGCGGACCCTCGGCAACTCATCGTTGATTTCCTGGGCGAAGAGAATGTCGGCGCCGAGCTCGTTGCAAAAATGCAGCGCTACGAATGGGGCGATGGATATATGACGATCTATCTCGCCCTCGACGGGCCGGTGATATACAAAGCGGGACCGGACGCGCAGCGCAGCGCATATGTGCATGCGACCCCGCCATCGCTCGAATTCTTATCCATTGACTACGCTCAATGTCGCAGTGGGCGGCTGCCGGCTGCGCCTTTTGTGCTGATGTGCAATGATTCAGCTATCGATCCCAGCCGAGCGCCGAGTGGCAAGGCCGTCATGAAGATGATCGTCCACAATGTGCCATATGAAATCCGGGGTGACGCAACGGGCAAGATTGGGGCGCGCAAATGGGATGAAGTCAAGGAGCCCTATGCCGACTATCTCATCGACTACGTCACTGCGACCTATGCCCCCAATTTGAAAAGCCTCATCTTAAAGCGGGTCGTCCATTCACCGGTCGACATGGAGAAACTGATGGCAAGCGCGGTGCATGGCACGGTGACCCACGGGGCGTTCCTGCCTTACCAGACCGGGTCGCAGCGTCCCCTGCCGCAATTGGCTCAATATCGCACGCCTGTGCCGAATGTTTACCTGTGCGGCGCCGGCAGCCATCCAGGAGGCGGCATCACGATGGCGCCCGGGCGGAATGCGTCACGAGTAATATTGGGGGAGACAGGCAAGGCGTAAGCTCTGCGCCGCAGCGGTGAAATTGGTTCAGGCTCGTCTCAAACAATCGCGTAGAAGATCGCCTTTCGCGAATTCAGCGATGCGCCTGCCGATGCGATCCTTCAAACGACGGTCGGCTTAAAGGCAGGCGTTCGTCTGGCTTGCGTCGCTTGCTCAAAGGCGAAAGCGTATCCGAGCAGCTTTCCATCCTGCCATGCGTCGCCAAAGAAGGACAGCGCAACGGGAAGCCCATAGCACATGCCGGCGGGAACGGTGACATGCGGATATCCGGCCATCGCCGGCGGCGCGGAGCAGCCGCCGATGATGTGATCGCCCACCAGCGGATCGACGACCCAAGGCGGCGTGCCGTCAGTCGGCGCGATCAAGGCGTCGAGGCGATATTTACGCAGGACCCTGTCGATCCCATCGCTACGCGACATGCGACGACACTCTGCCTTTGCTTTTTCGTAGGCTTCCTCGCCAAGACCGCCTTTGGCTTGCGCACGTTCGAACAAGTCCTGCGGAAAATAGGGCATAACTTGATCGGCGTGCGCATCATTGAAGGCGATAACTTCCGCCAAGCTCCGCATTGGCGAGTTTGGGTGACTGGCCAGGTAGCGATTAATGCCTGCTTTAAATCCATAGAGACAAAGTTCAACTTCCGCTTCTCCAAAGAACGGCGTCCACGCGCCGATCGCTGGATCGATCACCTCGGCGCCCAAGTCCCGCATCGCATCAATCGCCGCGTCGATCACCTTGTCGACCGCCTCATGCGTCCCCATCATATCTCGGGCGACGCCGAGGCGAGCTCCACGAAGCGCATCTGGCTTTAGGAACGCCGAAAAATCTCTTGACCCCGCCGCTTCGCCCGCCATCGTTGCTGGATCCGCACGATCCTGGCCTGAGAGCGCTGACAAAACAATTGCGACGTCAGTTACTGTTCGCGCGATAGGACCGGCCGTGTCCTGTGGTTCAGCGACCGGCATGACGCCGCTTCGGCTGACGAGACCCACCGTTGGTTTGATTCCCACAACGCCGTTGGCGGAAGACGGCCGGACGATTGAGCCATCTACCTCAGCGCCAAGCGCCGCCATGCACAGATTGGCAGCCACGGCAACTGCCGAGCCGCCGCTGGAGCCGGATGGCGAGCGGTCAAGGACATGCGGATTGCGTATCTGTCCGCCGCGACTGCTCCAACCGCTGCACGTGCGTGCGGAGCGCATATAGCTCCACTCGGTCATGTTAGCTTTGCCGAGTATGACGGCCCCAGCCTCACGTAGCCTTTTGACGATGAAGGCGTCGCTCGTTGCGAAATTGCCAATCATTGCTATCGACCCGGCGGTCGTCATCGTCCCATCGGCTGTATCGATGCTGTCTTTGACAAGGATCGGAATTCCGTTCAGCGGAGAAAGCTGAGCTCCATTCTGGCGCGCACGATCACACGCCTCTGCGGTCATGAGAGCATTCGGGTTTAATTCCAGCACGGATCGCAGGTTCGGACCCGCGCGGTCGATTTCTGCGATTCGCTCGAGATAGGCTTGGCACAAAGCAACCGAGGTCCCCTCCCCGCGAGCGAAAAAATCCTGCGCCTGAGCGATCGTGAAGTCTCCAAGGAGCATGGCATCCTCCGCTCTGGGCACGAGCCGCGGCGAATCGCTTCAGTCGTCGCCGCACGCCCGCGCCGAACCTGCCCCATAGCGCATCCTTTGGGTCCCGCGACAACAATGCGCCGTCAATGCCCGGCGGCCAACAATGCGAAGACCAATCCGACCAAGGCCGAAGAGTGAAAATCCTTGCATCAGCCAAGGCGCTGACAGCGTCGCTAAAGATCATCAGCGTGCGCGGCCGCGTCTCAACTTGCAGTGGTTCACTGCGGCCTAATTCGATGTCGATAGCTGCGATTCAAGATCGGAAATATTCTACTGAATCCAGATATCCAGCAATTCCCAGCCTTCGGCAGGGTTACGTCCTCCAACTCGCTGCGTCCGCCTCGCGCCGAAGTTGTTGAAAAATCTATTTGGGACGCCGTTCGAAATTTTTGGCAGCCGGCGCCGATTTTTAATTTTTAATTTTTTTTTCAACAAAAATCCAGCAGACGAGGATATTGGAGGCGCCTGGCCTGATAGGGGATGCTATTTCGTACGAGAAGCTTCGGTGAGAGCTTTCACGGCGATGTTAACGAAAGCGTGAAATTTTAGCGCTTTTTCAGCCGGCACAATGAGGATGGCGCCCAAGAAGCCGATCGATCCAGCCAGGAATGCGGTGACCACGAAGGAATAAAACGTTTGCGCCATCCTGCGCGCCGGCTCCGCCTGAAATGGCTCGCCGCTCCGCAATGGATGTGTCTCGACAAATTCGCTTGGAGTCTCGCTACTTTTTTCGCGCCATGAGTCGCTTGCATGTGATTGAGGAGGGAGATCGCATGTTTTGCGGTCGTCTACCGGTTCGGCCTGTTCGACTTTGCTGTAGGTAAATTCTGGCCGCGATCTCGCCTTCGAATGATCTTCTCCTTGACGGACTGAAAGTTCCTCTCCGAGATACGCCACGCCGGCGGCGGCCGTCACACTTTGGGCTTGCATCGAAGCGGCGTCATGTTTTTCTCTAATCTGACGCTCATGCTCCCGTTGCTCAAGAATAGCGAGACGTTGTTCCAGGAGGACGAATCTTCTCTGCAAGCTTGCGACAGTTACGCCGCCCAAGTGCTTTTCATCGTTGTTACGAGCCTCTTGCTCCGGCGGCGCCGCTTCCGCCGCTTTTTGCTCGTTTCGGCGTCGCTCTTCTTCCCTTTGGAAATAGGCGATCGGCGTCCAATCGCTGAGAGGCGTCCCGCTCATTTGGCTTCCTTCCCCCACGCTCCAGGTGCTAGGCGCATTGAGCCGACGGTCGCACGAATTAAATGATCCCACAAAAGCGATGCGCATAGAAAAATGTCGGGGCCTTGCTCATTTTGCGGCAAGCTTGAGGCGTGGGCGACAAGCCAATCCACATTGATCTCAATGGACGTATGGTCTGCCCCAGGCAAAGTGGTCCCTGCAGGAAATTTAGTCTGAGGCCAGCCCCGAGTTCGCCGCCAGGAATGTTCGTGGCTGGCTTGCGAAGATAACGGCGAGATCTTCGCGACGCCGCCCGAAACCCAAATCATTATCGAGCGGCGGAGGCGGCGTTACAACGCCGTCGGGCCGTATTCGTCACTAGAATGCTGACCGCTCTGGCTCTAGGAACAATCTTGCCGCAAACATCCGCTCTGACCCACGCTACGCTCCGGTGAAAACAGACGCTGGCTGAGAGCCATGAGTTTAACATGACCGAAAACTCCTCATCATACCGCGTCGGTCTCGTTACAGGCGCCTCAAAGGGAATCGGCCGGCTCTGCGCAGAAAGGCTTGTGAAGGCCAATTGGCGCGTCTTTGGAGGGGCGCGCACCAAAGCGTCTCTCGACGGCGTCGAAATGATCCAGATGGACGTCGATGACGATGCCTCCGTCAAACGGGCAATTACGTACGTTCTTGGACAAGCCGGGAAAATAGACGCCGTCATCAACAATGCCGGATTTTCGATACGCGGCTCCGTTGAAGACGTTTCCATGGATGAGGCGAAAGCCATTTTCGAAACGAATTTTTTCGGAGCCCTGAGAGTGTGCCAAGCCGCAGCGCCGGCTCTGCGGAACAGCCGTGGCTGCATTATCAACATGAGCTCCCTCGCGAGCGTGGTTGGGTTGCCCTTCACCGCTCACTATTGCGCAAGCAAAGCCGCGCTGGAGGCCCTGACCGAAAGCTTGCGTTTAGAACTACGGCCATTCGGCGTTCGTGTCGTGCTCGTCGAGCCGGGAGACTACAGAACCGAGCTTCAAAATGCGCGCCGGATCTCGGAAGCAACAATGAAAGGCGTCTATGCAGGAGCCTTCGACGTCTTTCTACAAAAAAGGCGCGCATTCGAACTTAGGGCCTCGACGGCGGAACCGGTCGCGATTCTGGTCCAGAAAATATTGGACGATCCAGATCCGAAATTGCGCTATGTCGTCGCCATGCCGAGCCAGCGCATCCTGCCAATTCTCAAACGCTTCCTACCGCAAAACACATTTGAGTGGGCGATGATGAAAATCCTGTCCGAATAAAGTTATGGTGCATGTATCCCCCGGCAATGCGGGGGAGCTCCAATAGGGAATAGCCGGAGAGCCGCCGTGAATCGCGTGAGACCAACTCGCATTGTCGATCTCTCGAAGGAAATCGCCTACAATCGGAACGATCCCTTTTTCATGCGTGTTAAGATTAAGCATCACCGCCATCGGAATGCGCGATGGCTCGTGCGCGCTCTAGGATTGCCATTCAGGCTTTTCCCGAAGGAATTCGCGGGGTGGGCCGACGACACGATTACGCATATGGGCGTTCATTCCACAACCCATATCGATGCGCCGTGGCATTATGGTCCCAAGCTATCGGACGGTGGCGATCCGGCTGCGATCCATGAAATGCCATTGGATCTCTGCTTTGGGCCAGGGATCAAATTTGACATGCGCCATAAAGCGGATGGGGAGGAGATCACCGTCGACGACATGGAGTCGAGCCTGAAGTCGAGCGGTGCCATACTCGAAGAACGCGCAATCGCAGTGATTCAGACAGGCCGCGATCGATTTCAGGGCTCCAAGGAATATTGGAAGAGAGGCACGGGAATGAGCGCCGGCGCGACCGAGTGGCTAATTGATCGGGGCGTTTCGGTGATGGGGATCGATCAGTGGGGATGGGATTTGCCGTTTCATCACCAGATCAGAAAATCGAAGGCTACGAACGACGCCACAATCTTCTGGCAGGGACATCTCGTCGGTCGGCGAAAGCCGTATTGGCAGATGGAGCAGCTGCGGGGACTCGATCAGCTCCCGAGCCATGGCTTCGATATCGCAGTGTTTCCGCTGCGAATCAGAAACGCTTCGGCAGCGCCCGCTCGCGTCGTTGGATATCTCTATTAGCAGCGGCCGGCCTGGCTTCAGCCGGTTCGCCGCGGCATTGTCGGGGCGAGGCCAAGCGTTTCGTCGGTTCGTCACCGGATCCGGTTTTGCCGGCTGACCGCGCCGAGCGGCGGGCAGACCTCTTCGAGCGGTTTGCGTTCGGCCGCGATGCCCCAGCGCCATTCGATCGCCGCGGCGCAGAGCATCAGGAACGCGCCCAGCGCATAGCCGTCGAACACGCGCGAACGAACGCCAGTTTCGATCAACATCCCGAGAATCCAAGGGCTCGCCACGCCGCCTATGAGCGTTCCGAAAGAGTAGAAGGCGGCTATCGCCAGCGCGCGAATTTCAAGCGGAAAGATCTCGCTGACAGTGAGATAGGCGGAACTCGCCGCGGCTGAGGCGAAGAAAAAAACGAGCATCCATCCCGCGGTCTGTTGCGCCGCCGTCAGGACGCCCCACTGGAAAAGATATCCGACTCCGACGAGCAGCAGGCCGGAGATCGCGTAGGTCGCGCAGATCATCACTCGGCGTCCCAAAGTGTCAAAAAATCTACCGAGCAGCAGCGGGCCGAGAAAGTTTCCCGCCGCCAAGGCGAGCAGATGGCGCCCCACCCGATCACCATCCACGCCGTAGAAATTTGTCAACACCAACGCATAGGTGAAGAAAATCGAATTATACAGGAAAGCCTGAGAGGCCATCAACGCGACGCCGACGAGCGTGCGTTGCGGATAGAGACGGAACATCGCCCGACCAACCTCCGCAATCGGCGTATAAGCGCGGGCGCGCAGCATCATCTTCGGGGCCGATGGAACTTCACTCTTGGCCGAACCATGACGAGACTGGGCCTCGATCTGCGCGACGATGTCCTCTGCTTCCGCCTTTCGCGCATGCAGGATTAACCAGCGCGGACTCTCTGGAAGCCATCTGCGCATGAGCAGAATTGTCAAACCGAGCGCCGCGCCGATCAAGAACGCCAGGCGCCAGCCCAGGCGGGGATCCAACAAATTCGGGTCGAGCAAGATAAGCGACGCGCCGGCGCCGATTGCCGCGCCGAGCCAAAAGCTCCCATTGATAATGAGGTCGATCCGTCCCCGCATGCGGGCGGGAATGAGCTCCTGGATCGAGGAATTGACGGCTGCGTATTCGCCGCCGATCCCGCAACCGACAAAGAACCGAAAAAACGCGTAGCTGACGCCGTTCCACGAAACCGCCGTCAGCGCTGTGGCCGATAAATAGATCGCCAAAGTGACGAAGAACAATTTTTTGCGGCCGAGTCGGTCGGTGAGCCATCCAAAAAACGTCGCGCCGAGAACCGCTCCGCTCAAATAGGCGCTGCTCGCCAATCCGATTTCCGCTGTCGTCAAGCCCAGACCGGCTTTTTGTTCGAGAATTCCGGCGACCGCTCCCGCCAAGGTCACCTCAAGACCATCGAGAATCCATGTTATGCCGAGCGTCGCCACCACCAATGTGTGGAAGCGGCTCCAAGGGAGAGCGTCCAGCCTTGCCGGGACGTCCGTTTCGATGAGCTCGCCGTCATCGCACTGCCGATGCAACGGTCCGAGAGAGCGCTCGTTCACGACATCAGAGCCATTGTGCGCGTTCGGGTTGCGCGCGTCTTCGGAGGGGCTTATTCGAATTGAAGGGCATGCTCGCTTCCGTCACGATCGTCCATGCGCCGCCTCGGCGCGGTCTGCCTCGCTGGCGCCCGGTCCGCAACCAAAAACCGTAGAACGCGCTGCGAGAAGCGGGAAGCCGGCTCTTCGGTTGAAGCGCACTCAAAGGCCTGGGTGAGCGACCCGTTCGCGCTCGCGAAGGTGTGATGCGTCAAGCAGCATTTTTGCGGCCCAGCCATAGACATTGTGGCGGCGCACGAGATCTCGCATGAGGCGCATCCGTTGCCGCTGCTCGCCTTGTGACATGCGCAACGCCTGATTGATGGCCCGCGCCATCTGGCCCGCATCATAGGGGTTGACGATGAGCGCCTCCGACAGCTCTCGCGATGCGCCTGCCAAGCCTGAGAGGATCAGCACGCCGAGCTCGTCATCTCGCGACGCGACAAATTCTTTCGCGACAAGATTCATCCCGTCATGCAGGCTAGAGACGATGCACATGTCTGCCGCGCGAAATAGTTCATACACTTCGTCCTGCTCATGATGACGTACGATATGATGCACCGGTCGCCAATCGGAAGTTTCGTGGCGTGCATTGATCTCTTCGGCGAGGCGCGCGGCCTCACTCTGTAGCTCGGCGTATGCGGCGAGCTTGCTCCGGGTCGGCGCCGCCGCCTGAACAAGGACGAACTTGCCGCACCATTCCGGATGCAGCGAAAGAAGCGTATCGACGGCCTTCATTCTGTCGATCACGCCCTTGGTGTAATCGAAGCGCTCGATGCCAACTGCTATTCGCATGTCTTCGGGAAAGCCGAATCGGACGCGGACAGATCTTCGGCAATCTTCGATTGAAGCCTGGCCCGCCAGCGCGCGTGGCGGCCACTCGATGGAAATCGGATAGGGACGAATCAGAGTCTCGCGCCCGCCGAGCGTGACCGAACCGATTTCTCGGTCGATCCGGCTTTCCATGAAACGATCGACGGCTTCGATGAAATTGTTGCAATGGAATTGAGTATGGAATCCGAGAATTGTGCTCCCAAGCAGCCCGTCGATGATTTCTTCGCGCCAAGGACAAATGCCGAAGGTTTCAGAATTCGGCCATGGGATATGCCAAAATGTGATGATCGTCGCCTTGGGAAGAAGCTTGCGAACCATGCGCGGCAGAAGCGCGAAATGATAATCTTGGATCAGAATGATGGGGTCGTCGGCCGTCGTCTCGGACAAGACGATCTCCGCAAAGCGCTGATTGACGGCGGTATACTGACGCCAGTCCGATTCGCGAAAATTGGGGCGGACGAAAGCAATATGGCAAAGCGGCCATAGTCCTTCGTTAGACAGGCCATAATAATAGCCTTCCTGTTCTTCATCGCTGAGCCAGACTCGTCGCAAGCTATACTCGGGATGGTTGGGCGGAACGGCGACGCGATCGTGCTCGTCCACCGTGTCTCTGTCCGCGGAGCCGCTGCCATGCGCAATCCAAACGCCTCCGCAGGCGCGCATCACCGGCTCCAAAGCCGCGACGAGGCCGCTCGCCGGGATCTGAACTGTCGGCTTTCCGTCGACATAATTGTGAATATATGGCTCTCGGTTCGATACGATGATGACTTGCGCTCCCGGCAGTTCATCGCGAAGGAGTTCGCTCAGCCTCGAGGGCGACCATTCCACATAAAGACCCTCAGCGAACGTGCGCTCGGCCCGCAGCGCATCAAGAAGCGCGTAGAAATCTCGACCGATCGGAAATGACGGGTTGGCTTGCCTGATACTGGTGGTCTCGCCATGGATTTGTGCGATTGCGCTTTGGAGAGACTGCCGCCATCCGCGCATGAGCGCGCCCACCACGCCGATCGTGAGCAGTCCGAACGCCAAGCTGGCGCCGATCAAACCGATGATCGTATAGAGTCGAGCCTTACCCGTACGCTCGTCAAGGAACGACAGATCGTGAACCACGAGAAGGTGACCACTCGTCGCGCCGGCCCGCAACAAAGTGGAGCTGACATGCACACGCGAACCATCTTTTAGGACGAGATCGAATGCGTCGCCTTTCGCATGTGCAAGGGTGCTGCAGGTCACCTCACTGGGCATCGAGGATGTAGCATAGAGCATCTGCCCCGCATCCGAACAATATCCGACAGCAAGTAGACGTTCGTCGTCGGTAATGCGCTCAAGGAACGGAACCAGATCCGGATTTGACTTCGAAAGATTTGCGATCACCTGATTCTTGATCGAGCGAACAATGAGTTGGGAACGAAGTTCGATGTCCTGCCTGAGCCATCCTTCGACCAAGAAAGAGGACAGCGGAGCGAGCCCGATGATCAGAACGAGCGCAGCGCCGAAGACGAGACCGGCCGCTCTAACCGCCGGGTGGAGCGCCAGCTTTCGCAAGGCGGCGCGCAGCCTTCTACGTTCAACCGACAGGAGAGTCTGAAGATTCCACAAACGTGACTCCTGCTTCATTCCACGCTCCCCCATTGCTTGGATAAGCGCGTCGCTGCGACGATGAGTCCGGCCATGGAATAGGTTTGCGGAAAGTTGCCCCACAAGACGCCGGTCATCGGATCGAGGTCTTCCGAGAGCAAGCCGACATGGTTCATGTGGCTGAGGAGGTCCTCGAAAATCGTTCTCGCCTCCTCGACCCGCCCGATCGCGGCGAGCGCATCCACATGCCAAAACGTGCAGGCAATGAACGCGACAGACGGGACGCCGAAGTCGTCGGGGGCGGAGTATCTACGCACATGGCCGTTGCGCTGCAGCAGACGGCCAATTGTGTCGACCGTCGAAATAAACCGCTCGTCGTGCGCTGGAACAATGCCGATTTCGTGAAGAAGGAGCACGCTGGCGTCCAGCTCCTCGCCATCCAAGGATCCAGCAAAGCACTTGAGGTTTTCATTCCACGCCCGCGAGAGAATCGTTTGCTTGAGTTCGTCGGCGGATTGACGCCACTGAAGCGCTCGGTCCGAAAGTTCGAGCTTTGCCGCGATCCGTGACAGCCGGTCGCAGGCCACCCAACACATCGCCGCTGAATGCGTATGGACTCGCAAGCGGCCGCGATATTCCCAAATCCCGGCGTCCGGAGTCAGCGCGTTGCTGAGCGCGCTCATGCCGAGCGGCTCAAGACTCAAGAAGAGCGACTTATCGCCCTTGCTCGGCAATCGCTCATCGTAGAACATCTGTGACGCAGCGAGAATGACGCTGCCAAATACGTCGTGCTGGATCTGATCGCGCGCGGCGTTGCCGACGCGCACTGGTCCAGCGCCGCCGAAGCCGCTCAGGAATGGCGCCTCTACCTCTTCCAACGGCGATTCAGGCACTATGGAATAGACGGGCTTGAGCGTTGGACCGCGTTCGTAAGCGATCACATTCGTAACATAATCGATGAAGCGCTCCATCGTCGCGGTCGCGCCAACCCGGTTCAGCGCTTGAACGGTGTGGAACGCGTCCCTGATCCAACAATAGCGGTAATCCCAGTTTCTCGAACTGCCGGGCGCTTCCGGAATCGAGGTCGTCAACGCCGCAACGATCGCGCCGGTGTCCTCGAAGGAGCAGAGTTGCAGAGTGATCGCCGCCCGAATGACCTGTTCCTGCCACTCCAATGGAACGTTGAGCGTGCGTACCCATTCCTGCCAGTGAAAAATGGTTTGCGCGCGGAAATTCTGCCCGACATGACCAACAGAATCGGCCAGGGTTTCGTCCGAATGCAGGATCAATGTGACCGGTCGCGACAGGACAAAGCCGGACTCGCTTACGATGTAAGTGGCGGGCGCATCCGAAGTGAGACGAATAGCGCTGTGCTCAAGGTCGTAGCGAACATGGTTGCTGCCCGAAAAGCGCGCTGCAATTTTTTCGCCATAGCCGAGTCGGGGTCGGCAACTGATGCGAATTCGACACATACCTTCGATCGGTTCGATCAACCGCACGATCATTGGCGGCTTGAACATTCGTCCGTGATGGCGAAAGCGCGGCGCGAAATCGGTGATCGCAAAGGACGCGCCGGATGCGGCGCGCACCTCCGTGCGCACCATTGCAGTGTTGCGAACGTAGCTTTGTTCCGTTCCAGCTTCGGATTCCTCGGCGAGTTCGATCGAGAAGAATCCGCCTTTCGACGCGTCGCCGTCAAGGAGAGAGCAGAACACGGGATCGCCGTCGATGCGCGGCCAGCACATCCAAACGATGGAGCCACGCCGATCGAGCAGCGCCGCGATGCTGCTGTTTCCAATCAAGGCAAGATCGAGCGAGGGACGCAGCGTCAAGACATGTCTCCTTTCACCAAGGTTTTCAACCAGCTTCGCAGGTCCGACGGTCCGGAGAAATTCGCGGACTCGGAGGGAAAATATTCGCCGCCGACGCTGAGCCCGACTCCTCCCAGGCTGTTCGCGGCCTCGATCGCTGAGACATCGGTCAAATCGTCGCCGATGGCCACGGGACAGCAATCTTGGAAATTGGGCAATGCCAGAATGCGCTCCAGCGCGCCGCCCTTAGAAGCGGTTCTCGGAATGATCTCGAAAACCTTGCGCCCACTCAAAACAACAAGATCTTCGGGTCTGTCCGCTACGATCTCCTGCAACGCGCGCCGAAGCGGAGACTCGACATCCGGACACAAACGATAGTGGACGGCGATGGATGTTCGTTTGGCCTCGAGTGTCACCAACTCATACGGGCGTATCGCCTCACGCGCCGCATCAATGATCCCGGGCGCGATTGGAGGCGCGTCGAGAACGATGTCTTGGCTTGGATCGAAGCGCAGCTCGGCTCCATGCGCTCCAGCGGCGATGCAGCGGAACGGCGACAAGAACCGGTCGATGCTAGCGATCGGGCGCCCCGTCAGGATCGCGAGTCTGCCTTCGAACCTCACCGACAGGAGCTCCAGAAGCTCCGGCAATCCTGCGGGAACGTCGATCGCTTCTGGCGTGGCCGAGATCTCAACCAAGGTTCCGTCAAAGTCGAGAAAAAGCGCCAAGTTTCTACGCCCTTCAAGCAACTTTCTCGACATTTGCGCGGTCTCTCCTCCGTCAGCCGCCGGAGCCCCATGCGGCACGTCTTTGCGGGACTGGCTTTTCGGTGCGTCTTTAAGCTCCTCGGGGCGGTCGAGGCTCCGTCTAATCTCTAGATGCTTCACGGCGGCTGGGAGCATTCACGGTCGCGGGGAGTTATATAAATTTTCGAGGACGAGATCGCCATTTTTTGGGGAAAGGCGATCTTATGCGAAAGCGACGACGAAGAGAAGGTGACGGAAATTGAGTGGCTCGGATCGAATGCGACGCGTTCACCGTTCCGGAAACGCTTGGCCGGTGGCTCGCCGAGGCGAACGACTGATCGCCGCCATTCAAACGGAGATAGTCCGCACATAGAGTGAGCGCTTTCAGCGCTAGCGGACGTCAAACAAGCCGACTCGTCTGCCGAGTCACCGGACCGTTCGCCTTTTTCCACGCGTCGACTCCGCCCGCGATATGATAAGCGGTCTTGATGCCCGCTTCCTGCGCGGCCTCGACCGCCATCGCCGAGCGCTCGCCATATGCGCAATAGAATAGGATCCGTTTGCCCGTCGCCTCCGCTAACTCGTGCAGCATGCCTCCTTCGGCGATGTTTTCTTGCAAGTCGTGATAGGGCGCATGTAGCGAGCCAGGGATGCTGCCGTGTCTTTCGCGCTCATGCTTCTCCCGCAAATCTACAAATGCGACGTCTCGGCGATCACGCAGGAGCACTGCATCGACGGCCGAGACCGCCCAGCCTTTGCGCGCGATTTCGTCCTGGTGGAGGCCGATGTGCATGTTGGCGGGCACCGCCACATCCATCATCTTTGGATTGGCCAACTTCAGATTGCCCATCAGCTCGACGTACTCGTCAACCGATCCGACCTGGAGGCGGGGATTGAACTGCTTCTCTTCGCCAATCGTCGAAACCGTATCTCCTTTATAGTCATGCGCCGGAAAGACGAATGTCTCGCTCGGCAGCTTTAGCAATTTGCCGAAAATCGAGTCGTACTGGGCCCTTGCGTCGCCATTCTGGAAATCGGTGCGACCGGTGCCGCGAATGAGCAGCGTGTCGCCGGTGAACACCCGGTCATCCATCACGAAAGAATAGGAGTCGTCGGTATGCCCCGGCGTATAAAGCACGTCGAGGCTCACGCCCTCTATCTCGATACGTTCCCCCTCAGCAACGCGCATCGAAACAATGTCGGCCCGCGAATGCTCTCCCATCACCGTCACGCAGTGCGTGCGGTCGCGCAGCGCGCCGAGGCCAGTGATGTGATCCGCATGCAAATGCGTATCGACGGCCTTGACGAGCTTCAGGTCGAGTTCCCGCGCGAGCTGCAGGTAGCGCTCGACCTTTTCCAGCACCGGATCGATGATTAGCGCCTCGCCACCATGCCTGCTGGCGATGATGTAGGTGTATGTGCTGGAGACACTATCGAAGAGCTGGCGGAAGAGCACGTGCCGGCGTTCCTCGTCGCTCGGGAGAGCTTAGCGCGGTTGCGAGACGATCCATATATAAGGCCTTCTCCGCCTTTGGGTCGTTTCCGCCTCGAAATCCAGTCGGATTCGGTCTCACGCATTCGCCGACATGGCGATAAGGACGCCCATAGTGGTCATGGCTAGCGCCTGGACGAAATAGAAACCAAAGCGAACGCCGGCGACGACATTTGTCTGTGCGAAAAGCAAATGGATCGTGCTCTGACAGACCCTCGCAACTAGAATCGTGATCGCCAGTCCGTCAAGGATCGGGCTCGTGACGTGAGCCGATAATTGCGCCACGACGAGCGCGGTGTAGACAGGGAGGTTCTCGACGCAATTCATATGGGCTCGCATTGCTCTGCGATACCAGTCGCTCCCCTGCGGCTCATCGGCGCGCCATGTCGCGATAGCCGTGCGGCCGGTAAGAATGCGGCTCCAGCGGTAGACGCCCACCGTCGCGAAGAGAATGAGCAAGGTCCACGCAGCGAAGCCAAGCAGGACCCAGACAGGGATCAGCATTAATACCTCCTCGTTAGGCCGACTGCCTCAGCCTCGACGCGTCGCGCCAATGAATTGGCGCGACCAGGAAAGACCCTTCGAAAAATAACGCGCCGCCAAGGGGCAGCCCCTGGCGCCAAGCAGCGTTCGAGGCATCCTTCACCAACCAATGCGTTCTCACTTTGTTTTAGTGGTGAGCATAGGGCCGCGGAATCCCACGCAGACGCCGCTCGCCACTGGACGGGTTTCATGACACACCATGCCGCAGGCGCTCATCGGAATCGGCGCGGGCGCGAGAACAACGAAGCATTCGCGATAGATAATGCAACACGCTCGCGGGAGGGTCACCGATGACGGTCACCACGGGAATGATCGGCCAAGGCTTCTATAACCGGAACTCGGCGCCACAATGGGCGGCAACCGAAGCCATACTGCCTTGGCTAGACGACGCGGTTGCTCGGATAAGCCGCATCGATCCGCCAGAGACGATCGGGATTGCTGATTTCGGCTGCTCAGAGGGGCGCAATTCGAGTGAGGTCATGCATCGGCTCGTCTCCACTCTGCGAGCAGGCGGCGCACGGCCGATCATGACGATCCAGAGCGACCTGCCGACCAATGATTTTACCGCTCTGTTGGAAAGCTTGCGCGCCGACGGGCGGTCGGTTTTTGGCGATAACGTCTATTCCGCCGTGATCGGCGGCTCCATGTTCGACCAGCTCCTGCCGCCACGTTCGATCCATCTGGCGACGACCTTCAACGCCATCGGCTTCCTGAGCCGACGCCCACTCGATGACTTGCCGGGCTATATTCTGCCGAATGGGCCTAGCGCCGCGCGTGGCGTCGGCAAAGTGAGCGAAGCCGAGCGCGCAGCCTTCGCCGCCCAGGCTGCGGCCGACATCGAAAGCTTTCTGCGCGCGCGAGCAGCGGAGCTGACCGCCGGCGGTCAATTGCTGATCGAGGTGTTCGGGGCAAGCCAAACCACGCGCGCCTGCGACGGCATTTACGACGTTCTAAACGATGCGCTGCTGGAGGCGCTAAGCGACGGCGTGATCGATCGCCCCAGATACGAGACCTACTACCAGCCGGTCTATTTCCGCACGCTGGAGGAACTTGTGGCCCCTGTCTCCGGGCCTGAGTCCGCGCTCAGCTCTCTGTTTGATCTCGATCGGGCCGAAACCTACGAGGTCGCTGTTCCGTTCGTTGAGGCGTACCGGGCGACAGGAGACACGTGCGCCTATGCCCGCGCCTATACGGATTTTTTCCGCGCCTTCACGGAGGCGCCGCTACGCATGGCTTTTCCCGGCGATGAGCCTGCTGCAATCGCGCATGACATCTACGGCCGGTGCGAGCGGCTCATCCGGGAGAATCCCGGGCGCTACCCCTTCCGCTACGTCAGCGTCGCCGCGCTGCTGACGCGGCGCGAGGATGAAGCGCAATGAACTTGTGTGTGTAAAATACTCATTCGTGATGATGTGGCGGGGCCGCCGCGCGGACGCAATATAGTTGTTCATTTTCCAATAGTTGCGCCGCTGCTCACGCTTGCCTATGATCTCGCAGCTTGAGCGAGTCGACGCTGACCGCGCAAGCTTCATCGACAGCGTAGTTATTTGTATTTCAGTAATTTGAACGAATCTGGCTGAGGAGTGCTCAACATGGCTGAGCGCGCATTAATTCGTCGATCGATATCTTTCATTGCGGCCATCTGCTTGATCGCCCCCTGCCTTTCCGGCTGCATCATTCCGGAAGCCGCGCCCTTGCTGGGACACGAAAGAAAGAAGCGCATTCTTTACGACGTGATCCGGGGCGTGCAGTGCGAGATCAGAAAGTCGGTCAGATATCAGATCGCGCTTGACCGGGCTGGCCGGTGGGGCGCGCGCAAGCTCGCATGGCTCGAGACCTGGAACGCATTGATCGACTTGAACGTTAAAATTGACGATTCGATTATGTTCAGTCCGGGGGTTTCCTTTCTCACCCCCAATTTGCCTGATGCGGTTGTGTGGCTGGCGAACACCACGAGGCACACTGTGCCGCAGTCCTACAGGTTTAGCGTCGGCGGAAGCATTCAATATAACCCCAGTCGCGAAGACATGGTCCAGTTCGCCTATCCATTCCAGCAGTTCCTGGACGAAAGAAGAGAACTTGTCGAACTTTCGGATGACCGACCATGTTACTCGATCGCCGGCATTACCATCGAAGCAGATCTGAAGCTGAAGGATTGGCTCGATGATGTCCTGGAGCCGGTAAAGAAATGCGCCTTTTTGGGATTTCCGCTCGATGTTGAACAAGCGGAAAGAATGACGATGTTCGCTGGCGAAGCCGAACAGAGCGAAGCCTGCCGTAAGGCGGACTTCACAAAAATCCTTCTGGGAAATCCGATTTCAACCCTCACCCATCAAGTGCAATTCGCGCTGAAATTCGACGTGAACGCCACGCCCTCATGGAGCCTTGTGCGCGTCTCAACCTCCAACGCGCCACTGTTCGACGCGAGCAGAAAGGATACGAGCACCCTGCTGATCACCATCGGCCCGCCCTCCGGCAAAACGCAGCTGACGAAGATCGTCTACCCAAAAAACTCCAGACGTGGCGGAGGCCCGCCGCCGATTACGTCGTCGTTGTCGCTGCTGTCGCCCGAAATGCTCTTCACCCATCAAGCGTATGAAATCAGAGCTTTCGGGCTGTCGGGCGGGCCTTAAAGCGCGACTTGAGAAAAAGTGTATGCCAGCTGGAGCCTCAGTTACTGAAATGGCGCTCGAGCACATTCAGATACACCGCGCAAAGCTGGTCGACGTCGGCGATGCGGGCATTCTCATTGACCGCATGGATCGTCTCATTGGTGAGGCCGAACTCCAGCACCGGACAATAATTGACGATGAAGCGCGCGTCGGACGTGCCGCCGGTCGTCGAAAGTTCGGGCGTCAGGCCCGTCACCTGCCGCACCGCCTCGACCACAAGTTCGGTGAAGGGGCCGGGCTTGGTGATGAAGGAGTGGGCGTTCGACGGCGGAAATTCGACCTCGACATTGGCGTTCGGCGCCGTCGCCTTGATCACCTGCAGAATGCGCTCTTTCAGCGAGTCATGAGTCCAGACGTCATTGAAGCGGACGTTGAAGTCGGCGCGCGCCTCGCCGGGAATGACATTGACCGCCTTGTTGCCGATGTCGATGGTGGAAAATTCGAGATTGGAGCGCTCGAAATGGGTCGTGCCCTTGTCGAGCTCATGCCCGGAGAGCGCGGCGACGATATGCGCGATGATCGGCGCTGGATTTTCGGCGCGATGCGGATAGGCGACATGGCCCTGCTTGCCGATGACGCGAATCCGTCCGTTGAGCGAACCGCGCCGGCCGATCTTGATCATGTCGCCGAGCGTCGAGACATTGCTCGGCTCGCCGACGATGCAATGATCAAAACGCTCGCCGCGCGTCTGCGCCCATTCGAGGAGCTTCACCGTGCCGTTGATCGACGGGCCTTCTTCGTCGCCGGTAATGAGCAGCGAGAGCGTTCCCTTCGGGGCGCCATGCCGCTCGACATAAGCCAGCGCCGCCGCCATGAATGCGGCGATCGCGCCCTTCATATCCGAAGAGCCGCGGCCGAAAATGCGGCCATCCGAGACTTCGGCCGCGAAGGGATTGAAGCGCCACCGCGCGGGATCGCCCGGCGGCACGACGTCAGTATGGCCGGCGAAGGCGAGATGGGGGGCGCCCGAGCCGATCTTGGCGAAGAGATTGTCGATGTCGGGCGTGCCCGGCGCTGAGAAGACGATTCGATGGGTCTCGAAGCCTGACGCCTTCAACGCTTTTTCGACGACATCGAGCGCGCCGGCGTCGGTCGGCGTGACGGATGGACAGCGGATGAGTTCGCGGGTGAGCGCGACAGCGCGGGACTCGATCATTTTAGAAGGCTTTCGGCAGCCCGGCCCGTTTCAAGACCTCGTTCGCGGTATGGCGCGATTTCGTTGTCCGAGGCAATGTAAAATTTCGGCTCGTAATCGGACTATGCCAAATCTCGTGGCTGCCCTTGCCGGGGCGCGCCAATTTGCATCCGGCGGCAACAAGAAGCGCAACGATCTGCGGATAGAAATCGGCCATCAGCCGGCGGCGAGCGCGAGATGCGTCTCCGCCTTGAAAGTGAGCGAAACGTCCCGTGCGTGCGTCGCATCGAGTTCGAGCAAGTCAGGCAAGACGGATCGTACTTCGTCGATCATCAACTGCCATGACGGAGCCTCTACGACCAGTCCCGGAGCGTCACCGCTCGTCGCAATCCAGACATGGGCTTCATCATCCCAGCGCGCGTCGATTTTGATGGGGGCGGTCATGAAGGAAAAATCGGTCGGCTCCACTGACTTGTCAAGCGAACTCGGTCGGTCGGCGGCATCCCTTCGGAGATTGACGTTCGACCGTTCAAAGCGGCGGCCAGCTTTTCATGATCAGCGCCCAGCGGGATCATCCTCCCGCCAGCCCAATTCATAAATAGTCCAGAGCGTGCCGGCGACGAAAATTGCGTCGACGCCCCAGACATACCAGCGCGACATGACCTCAGCGGCGCGCGGTTGCCAAAAATGCACGGCGCCGGCGACGAGCGCCAGAAGCGGCGCAAGGCTCGCGAGGCCGAGCGGCGGCGTAAGGCCGCGATCGCGAAAGCGCTTGGCCGAAAGATTGATGAAGCTCACCACGGCAAGCATGACGGCGAAAGCGAAAAAGATGACATAGGCGTAGGCGAGAATGGTCATCGGCGCGAAGAAGGGCGTCGTCGCCAGATCATGGCTCGAATAGGGCTGAAGCGCGAACCAGATCAGCGTCAGTGGCGCGAGCGCCGCAAGAAGCGCGCCGGCGCCGCGCCGCCAGGTCGCGCGATCGATTCGGCCCTCTTCGGTCTGATAGAGAAAGCGTAGCCGCGCGGCGTCCATCAGTCTCTCAGCAGCTCGTTGATGCCAGTCTTCGAACGCGTCTGCGCGTCGACCGTCTTGACGATCACCGCGCAATAGAGCGACGGGCCGGGTGCGCCGCCCGGCAATGCCTTGCCGGGCAGGCTCCCCGAAACGACCACCGAATAGGGCGGCACATGGCCGACATGGACCTTGCCTGTCGCGCGGTCGATGATTTTGGTGGAAGCGCCGATGAAGACGCCCATCGACAGCACCGAGCCTTTGCCGACGACGACGCCTTCGACGACCTCGGAGCGCGCGCCGATGAAGCAGTCATCCTCGATGATGGTCGGATTCGCCTGCAGCGGCTCCAGCACGCCACCGATGCCGACGCCGCCGGAAAGATGCACATTCTTGCCGATCTGGGCGCAGGAGCCGACCGTGACCCAGGTGTCGACCATCGTGCCGCTGTCAACATAGGCGCCGAGATTGACGAAGGACGGCATCAGGATCGCGCCCGGCGCGACATAGGCCGAGTGGCGCACGATCGCGCCGGGCACTGAGCGAAAGCCCGCAGCCGTATGCTCGCCCGCGCCCCAGCCGACGAATTTGGAAGGGACCTTGTCCCACCAGGTCGCGCCGCCCGGCCCGCCGGCGATCACCGCCATGTCGTTGAGGCGGAAGGACAGCAGCACGGCTTTTTTGAGCCACTGATTGACCTTCCAGCTTTCCGGCCCCTCCTCGCCTTCGATCTTCTCGGCGACGCGGAGCTTGCCGGCGTCGAGCAAACGCAGGGCGCCGTCGACGGCGCGGCGGATGTCGCCCTGGGTTTCGGCGTTGATATTGGCGCGATCTTCGAAGGCGGCGGTGATCAGCGTCTCAAGTCCGGTGTGCGGCATGAAATTCCCGAATTGATGCGGTGGAGGCTGGCGCGGTTGTAGGAGTCTGGCGAGGGGAGTCAACAAGGGAGAGGAACGCACTCCTCCTCGCCCTCGTGCTGAGGAGCGCCGCCAAGACGGGCCGCGCCTTCTTAGCGTCATGCCCGGCCTTGTGCCGGGCATCTACGCGGCGCCGTTACGCAAATCCCGTCGCATTGGCGCAACGTCCCGGCGTGGATGGCCGGGACAAGCCCGGCCATGACGGCGAAACCCTGGCAAGCGCCACCACGAACATGTTGATGCGCTGGTCATCAAAGCCCTATGTTTTGCGGAGTCACACCCGCCGTCAATGCGAAGAGCACAGCGACGAAGCACAATTCAGGGGCCGTGCGAAGCTTCCGAAAGGCAAGACAATCACATGACCTGTTCGGCATTTGTGGAAACCATGGCGCGCTACAATCGCTGGCAGAACGCCAGCCTCTACGCCGCAGCCGATAGTTTGTCGGATGACGACCGGCGCAAGGACCGCGGCGCATTTTTTAAGTCAATTCATGCGACCCTCAGCCACCTGCTTTGGGCGGATCATATGTGGCTGAGCCGCATTTCCGACGGGAAGCCGCCCTCAGTACAGCTTGAGGAGTCGGGTTCATATCGTGACGATTGGACGACACTGAAACAGGATAGAATGACCTGTGACGAACGGCTGATCATTTGGGCCGACGGCGTGACTGACGAGTGGCTCACGGGCGAACTCGTCTGGCGTTCGAGGATAATCAAAGCGGAACTCGCAAGGCCGAAGTGGTTTGTCGTCAGCCATATTTTCAACCACCAAACCCACCACAGGGGCCAGGTTCATGCGATGCTGACCGCCGCAGGCGCCAGGCCGCAAGATACCGATTTGATGTTGATGGAGCCGTTTACGTCTTAAGTTCCGCTCAACCCCTCCAAAAACCCGACGAGATCGTCGGTGACGAAATCAACATGCGGCTCCTCGCCGGTGGCGATTTCCCAAGCTTCGCGCTCGGGGCCGTTGTCGTGGGACGGCAGCACGAGCACCGTCGTCATGCCTCGCGCATGCGGCACGACAAGATTGCGGTCGATATCTTCGAATATCGCGGCGCGCTTCGGCTCGATCTTCAGCTTCTGGAAAAAGCGCATATACGCGCCTTCGTCGGGCTTGGCGATGAACTCAGCGGCGATGATGTCGAAAATATCCTCAAAAACGTGATCGATTCCGAGTTGCTTTGCGGTTTCGATCGCGTGATGACGCGAGCCATTGGTGAGGATCAGCTTGCGACCGGGCAGCGCGGCGATCGCCTCAGCGAGCGAATGATTGTGGGCGAGCGATGAGCGGTCGATGTCATGCACATAGGAAAGATAGGCTTCGGCGTCGATCCCATGCTCGGTCATCAGCCCGCGCAGCGTCGTGCCATATTGGCGGTAGTAATGCTTTTGCAGCGCCCGCAGCGAAATGGCGTCGAGGCCAAAGAGCCGCATCATGAACAGCGTGATGCGCGCGTCGATCTTCGGCCAGAGATCGGCGGTCTGTGGATAAAGCGTATTGTCGAGATCGAACACCCAAGTGTCGATGTCGACGAAGCGCGAATTCTCGGGCAGGCGTTTGGTCATTGCGCGGCCAGTTTCGTGTCATTCCCGCGAAAGCGGGAATCCAGAGCAACGTCGGCGATCGTTGTGGCTGCGCTGGATTCCCGATCGCGCTGCGCGCGTCGGCAATGACTCAGGGACCGGCTCATTTCTCCAATATCACGTCGACCCATGACGGGACGATCTCGCTCGCAGCGCCATAGCGCCTGTCGTCGAATTCGGCGGCGTTATCCGACGGCTCAAGATTAAGCTCACAGCAGCGCACGCCTCTCATCCGCGCCTCGCGCACCAAGCCCGCCGCCGGATAGACCGCGCCCGACGTGCCGATGGCGACGAAGAGATCCGCAGTTTCCAGCGCGGCATAAATCTCATCCATATAAAGCGGGGTCTCGCCGAACCAGACGACATGCGGCCGCAGCGCGCCGGCGCAGCCGCAACGTGAGTCGACGCCAAGATCGCGTTGGCAGTCGCTCACGGCGCCGCAAGAAGCGCAACGGGCCTTGAGCAATTCGCCATGCATGTGAATAACGCGGCTTGAGCCGGCGCGTTCATGCAGATCGTCGATATTCTGCGTTACCAACGTCAGCGCGCCACCGCGCTGCGCAAGTCCCGCTTCGAGCCGCACGAGCGCGGCATGTGCGGCGTTTGGCGAAGCGGCGATGAGATTGCGCCGCCGCGCATTGTAAAACTCATGCACCGTCGCCGGATCGCGCGCAAAGGCTTCGGGCGTGGCGAGCTGCATCGGATCGTAGCGCTTCCACAACGCCGTACCTGACCCTCGAAAGACGCCGAGGCCGCTTTCGGCGGAAACGCCCGCGCCGGTGAGGACGAAGACATTCATCTGAGCGCCTGTTCTTCTCCGTCACGCCCGCGCTTGTCGCGTGCATCCACGCCAGGACATTGCGAGCGTCCGGATCGTCAAGCTGGATCGTACAGCATATTTCCCGCGACTGCGCCGTTTCTCGGCGTGGATGGCCGGCACAAGGCGGGGCCATGAAGCGGGAAATAATCGCTCCCTCACCTTGTAATCAGCGTGCCCGCGCCGTGATCGGTGAGCAATTCGATCAGCACCGCGTGCGGCAGTTTGCCGTCGAGGATCACGACGCCCTCGACCCCGCGTTCGATGGCGTACATGCAGGTCTCGACCTTCGGGATCATGCCGCCGGTGATCACGCCCTCGGCGATGAGTTCGGGAATATCGTCGACCTTGAGCTCCTCGATGATGTTCTTGTTCCGATCGAGCACGCCCGGCACATCGGTGAGAAAGATGAGACGCTTGGCGTGTAGCGCGCCGGCGATCGCGCCGGCGAAGGTGTCGGCGTTGACATTATAGCTCGCGCCATCAGGGCCTTGCGCCACGGGCGCCAGCACCGGAATGAGTTCGCGGCCCAAAACCTGATCGAGCACCGTCGTGTCGACCTTGTCGGGCTCGCCGACAAAGCCGAGATCGACGCCGTCGGGCCGTTCGAGCTTTTTGGCGGTGACCATGCGCCCGTCCTTACCGGTCAGGCCGATGGCGCGACCGCCCTCTGAATTGATGTAGCCGACGATCTGCTTGTTGATGGCGCCGGCAAGTACCATTTCGACGACGTCCATGGTCTCGTCGTCAGTGATGCGCAACCCGTCGGCGAAGCGCGACTCGACGCCAAGCCGCTTCAGCATCGCGCCGATCTGCGGCCCCCCGCCATGCACCACGACGGGATTGACCCCGGATTGTTCGAGCAGAACCATGTCGCGCGAGAAATCGCGCGCCACCTGATCGTCTCCCATGGCGTGGCCGCCATATTTCACCACGACGATGGCGTCGTCGTAGCGCAGCATATGGGGCAGCGCCTGCATGAGAATGCGGGCCTGCTGGAGCGCGGTGTCGGCGGCGTCGGTCATCGTGTGGCCTCGCGGGCAAGCTCTCAGGGCGATCGGGTGGAGGACTTCCTCATCTTGAGTAGCGTGCGCAGCACGCGTCTCGAAGGACGAGGAAGCCCTCCACCCGATACCCCTGGCGGCGCTGCCCTCTTCTAGGGTTGGCGCGCCCAACTAGCCCGGCGCGGCTGTCGCTTTCAAGCGTTTCGTTCGGCGATGAGCTTTGCGATCGCTGCGCGCAATTCGGCGATTCCTTCGCCCTTAAGCGCCGAGGTGAAAATCACCTCGGGAAACGCCGCCGGCCGCTTCTCGAGCGCTTTTATCGTCGCGGCGAGGACCTCGTCCCGCTCGGCAGTCTTCAATTCGTCATGCTTGGTCAAAATCGCCTGATAGGAGACGGCGGACTGATCGAGGAGATCGAACATTTCTTCGTCGAGAGGCTTCACGCCGCGACGCCCGTCGACGAGCACGAAGACGCGGGCAAGGCTCGCCCTACCCTTGAGATAGTCGCGCATCAACTGCGACCAGTTCGCGACCTTCTCCTTGCCAACGGCCGCGTAGCCATAGCCCGGCATGTCGACGAGGCGCAGTCGCGCCGCGCCGGGCGCGCCACCAAGCGCAAAGAAATTAAGCTGCTGCGTGCGCCCGGGCGTGTTGGAGACGCGCGCGAGCGTCTTGCGGTTCGTCAAGGCGTTGAGCAGCGAGGATTTGCCGACGTTCGAGCGCCCCGCGAAGGCGATCTCGGGCGGGCCGATCGGCGGCAGATCGCTCGCCTTGGCGCTTGCGAAGATGAAATCGCAGGGGCCGGCGAAAAGAACGCGGCCCTGCTCAGTAAAGTCGGTCTCTGTTGCGTTTTGCATGAGATCGGCAGTCGGCAGTTCGGCAGTCGGCAGTCGGGTAGTTATCTACTGCCGACCGCCTAAGCCCGACTGCCGCCCTTATGCCCTCTGAAACGTCTTGCGCAGATTGTCCCAGAATTCGAACTTCACGCCGGCGCGCTTCATGATGACGCCCTGCTGCACGATCGACAGGAGATTGTTCCATGTCCAGTAGATCAGCAGGCCCGAGGCGAAGCCGCCCATGGTGAAGGTGAAAATCACCGGCATCCAGGCGAACATCGTCTTTTGAATCTCGTCGGCGGGCTCCGGATTCATCTTCATCTGCAGCCACATCGAGACGCCCATCAGCAGCGGCCAGACGCCGAGCGCGAGATAGGGGCCAAAGATCGCGATGTGAGTCGGATCGAAGGGCAGCAGACCGAATAGATTGAAGACATTGGTCGGGTCCGGCGCAGAAAGATCCCTGATCCAGCCGAAGAAGGGCGCGTGACGCATTTCGATCGTCACGACCAGAACCTTGTAGAGCGAGAAGAAAACGGGAATCTGCACGATCACCGGCAGACAGCCGCTCGCGGGATTGACCTTCTCCCGCTTGAACAGCTCCATCTGCTCCATGTTGAACTTATGCTTGTCGTCGCCGTATTTTTCTTTCAGCTCTTTGATCTTGGGCTGAATCGCCTTCATCTTGGCGATCGACTGGTAGCTCTTGTTGGCGAGCGGCAGGAAGGCGAGTTTGACGATGACCGTCACCGACAGGATGGCGAGGCCGAAATTGCCGAGGACCTTGTAGAGGAAGTCGATCAAGCGAAACATCGGCCGGGTGATGAAGTAGAACCATCCCCAGTCGATCAGCAGATCGAAGCGCTTGAGGCCGGGATTCTCCTTATAGGCGTCGAGCACGTCGACAACCTTGGCGCCGGCGAAAACATAGGTCGTCGCCTCCATAGGTTTCCCGGGCTCGACCGTGGCGGGGTCGCTGACCGTATCCGCCTGATAGGTTTTCACCGCGCCGCCCATCGCAGCGAAGCGCGCCTCCATCGGCGCACTCTGATTGGGGGCGACGACGGCGGCCCAATATTTGTCGGTCAGTCCTACCCAGCCGCCGACGCCTTTAAACGTCTTGGCCGCGTTGTCTTCCTTCTCGATCTTGTCGTAGGTGACTTCCTGTCCGGAGTCGCCGATGACGCCGACGAAGCCCTCGTGCAGGGCGGCGTAGCCGGCGGACGGCGGATGGCCGACGCGGTTGACCCGCGCGTAATTATAGAGCGTGATCGGCTTGTCCGCCTTGTTTTCGACGCTGTCCTTGACCGTGAAAAGATATTCGTCGTCGACGGAAATGACGCGTTTGAAGACAAGACCCTGGCCGTTGTCCCAGGTGAGCGTCACCGGGCTTGTCTCGGTCAGCCTGTCGGAATCGGCCGTCCACAGCGTCTCGGTGTTGGGCAGAACGGGCGCATTTTCGGTTTCGGCAGTCAGATAGCCAAGCTCGGCGTAATAGGCGCCTGGCGCGTCCTCCGGCGAAAGCAGCGTGATGATCGGGCTCGAAGGGTCGACGGTCTCGCGATAATTCTTCAAGGAGACGTCGTCGATGCGCGCGCCTTTCAGGGCGAGCGAGCCGGAAATCGACCTTGTGTCGATGGCGACGCGGGGGCTGAGCGCCAGCGCTTCAGCCCGCGTCTTGAGCGCAGCCTTGGCGGGAGGGGCCGCCGTCACCCTTTGCTCGGGCGCGCCGAGCTTGGGAACCTTGGCGAGCCGCGCCTGCTCCGTCTGCGCCCGGCGCTGCTTGTCCATCTCCGGGAAGGCGTAGAAATAATCCCACAGGCCGATGAAGACCAGCGACACGGCCGCAGCGAGGATCATGTTCTTGGTGTTTTCATTCATGGCCGTGTCAGCCTGTCTTCCTGTTTGCGTCTTGGGCTTTGGCTCTTGGACCCGCCGCGCCACGATCGTTCACTCTGGCGAGTCCTTCGGTCATCTGAGCGAGAAGTTCGGGAAACGGCGCTGAGAGGGCCGCGCGCCGCGCGACGAAGACGTAGTCGCGACCGGGCTTCGCGCCAAGGGCGCCGCCGAGCCGTAAGGCTTCACGGAGCCTGCGGCGAATGCGGTTGCGATCCACCGCCCCGGCGACCTTCCGCGTAACGGTAAGGCCAAAACGGGCCGGCGCTGTCGAGTCCACAGGCTCCCGGGGCGCCATCTGCACCGTAAAGGCGGGCTGCGCGATGCGCGCGCCGTGCGAAACGCGGACGAAATCGACGCGTCGGCGCAAAGTCTCCGGCCGCGGAGATTTCTCGTCTTCGGCGGGGACTTGCGCCTTCATGCAGTCATCCGCCTCGTCCGCTTGGAGCCGGGTTAGGCCGACAGGCGCTTGCGTCCGC
The DNA here is from genome assembly GCF_050246715.1 of Methylocystis sp. NCBI lineage: Bacteria > Pseudomonadati > Pseudomonadota > Alphaproteobacteria > Hyphomicrobiales > Methylocystaceae > Methylocystis > Methylocystis sp. Next base: position 14,069 of record NZ_JBFWVN010000009.1, on the reverse strand, counting down.
GGGCGCGCCGCGCGGCGATAACGTTGCGGCCGCCGACCGTGGCCATGCGGGCGCGAAAGCCGTGGCGCCGCTTGCGCACGATCTTGCTGGGCTGAAATGTCCGTTTCACCGTTCTTCTCCGCTGGCGGAAGGGACTTTAACGCCTGCTCCCGCGCTCGTCTTGTCAATTCCGCTGACGGCGTGCCGCAGACGGGTCAAAAAGTCGTATCGGGGTTCACGACGACACATAGCCGTCACAAAACATTCGCCGCCCCTTGAGGAGCGGCGCCGATGGCAGGCATATAGGAGAAAGCGCGCGATCAAGTCAACGTATGTCGCCGCGAAATCAGGACTCAGAGCGCCTCAAGAAAGGCGACGAGGGATGCCTTCTCCTCAGCGGACAGGCCCAGTGGGCGGATTTGCGGATCAAGCGCCGGATTGGGTCCGCCGCCGCGATCGTAAAACTCGACGACTTCAGCGAGCGTCCCGAGACTGCCGTCATGCATATAGGGCGAGCTCTCTCTTACGCCGCGCAGTATGGGCGTCGTATAGGCCCAGCGGTCGGCGGGCGCATTGGTGATCTCGAAGCGGCCGATGTCGTTCGGCGCGCCGGATTGAGCGAGGCCGACCGCCGCAAGGTCGACATTCTGGAAGACCCCGGGCGCGAGCCGAACCTCGGTTTTCCCTCCCGTCGCCCCGGAACGAAACGCGACGCCGGTGTTGTGCCACGTCTGGTCGGTGAACAGCGCCGTTTGAGGTCCAATTTCATGGCAGGCGACGCAGCCGGCTTTGCCGACGAAAAGCTCATAGCCCTGCCACTCGCGAGGAGTCAGCGCCGATCGCTCGCCGCCATAGAGCGCGCGATCGAAGCGCCCGCCGCCGCGCAGCAGCGAGGCCTCGTAGGCGGCGATAGCGCGCCCGAGCGTCATCATCGTCGCGCCTTCGCCCGGAAAGGCCGCCTCGAACAGCGGTCCATAGTCCGTGTCGGCGCGGAGGCGGGCGATCAGCGGGCCAATACCGGCGTTGCCCATCTCGTCGGCGGCGAGCAGCGGCCCCCAGACCTGCGCGGCGAGATCGATCTCGCGACCGTCGTGGAACAGGAATTTCTTGAAGACGACATTATAAAGCGAGGGCGCGTTACGCCGCAGCGAGCGCCCCTCCATGCCGATCGAAAGCGCGCTTTGGTTTGAGGCGAACCCCTGCCCGGGAATGTGGCACATGGCGCAGGAGAGCGTGCCGTTCGCGGAAAGGCTGCGGTCGAAGAACAGCTTCTCGCCAAGCTTGCGCATCGTTGGCGTTCCCGCGACTGCGGCGGGAACTGGAGGGAGGCCCAAAGGGAGTTTGATGGCCTCCCCTGCAGCGCTGTTGATGCAGCCAATCACAGCGAGAATGGTCAGAAGGCGCGCAATGAAGAACTGCGCGCCGTTCATTTTAAGGCGACCGCGTTGCTCGCGTCCGGAAATTCCATCGCGAGCGTCCGGAGGTCATTCAGCAAGCCTTCTGTCGTCAAGAACGCCGTGCTGTAGATCTCGCGGACCCAGCCTTCGGGATCGATCAAAAACACTTTCAGCATATGATTGATCGCGCCGGTGCGCCTTCCGGCGCGATCCGTCTCATAGGCGATATTCTGACCCATGGCGGAGAGCAGCGGCGTCATCTCTGCTTCGCTCGCGCCGACGAGAAAGACCCAGGGCACGTCGCCGCCCCGCTCCTGCGTCTCGAGCATGCGCAAGACGGAAGGCGTGTCGCGATTGGGATCGAGGCTGACGAAGACAAGGCGCAGCCTGCCCTTCAGGAGCGGATCGGTCTCCGCCTGCTTTCGCGTCTCTTCAAATGTGGACCAGGCGACCGGGCAGCCGAGGGGATCGGCGCAGCGCGAATAGAAGAAGCCGAGCGCCGTTACCGCGCCCCGCGTGTATGCGGAGAGCGACGTCCGTCTGCCTTGCGCGTCGAGCAGCGACGCCTCTGGCGCGCTCTGGATCGAATGCAGCACATAGCTTCCGGGCGCCGGCAGTCTCGTGGCCGCCGGGTCCACAGCGAAGGCCGACGTCGCTCCGAGCGCGAGCGCAAAGGCGATCGTGGCTCTCAGGCCGCTGCGGCGCGCGCTCACGGCAGCTCGGCCTTCTGCGCGCGCGCGGTAAACTTCATATGATGCGCGCGGCCGAGCCCCTCCTTGTGGAAGTCGACGACGAAATCCTGCTTCAGCTCCTTGCCGTCCCAGGAGTAGCCCTTGAGGAACTGCTCGTTTTCCGCGCCCTTCTTGTCCCAGTTGGCGAGCAGCGACGTCGTGAAATAGACGCGCTTCCCGTCCCAGCTTTGCGAGACCATGTTCACCTGCGCGCCGATCTTTTTCGCATAGACCTGTTTCGGCGCTTCCGGATCGGAAAGATCGAAGAGCCGCGCCGTCCCGTCCATGAACGTGTTGACCCAAAGCGACGAAGCGTCGGACGAAATCGAAATGTCGACGGGCAAGGGAATCTTCGACGGATCGCCAATGTCGGCGACGGCTTTCGCCCGCCATTCGTTCTTGTCGTCCTGTTTGATCAGATAAAGTTTGGAGGTGAGCGCGCCGGCGGTGATCGCCCAATTGGCGCCGGGCTTCAGCGCCCAACGAATTTCGAGCGGCGCGCCGGGGACGGAAAAGACTTTTAGAGGCTTCATCGCCTTCAAATCCCACATCACCATCGTGTTCCCGAAGTTCTTCATCGCGGAACTGTCCTGGATGAGTTGCGAGAGATCCATCATGTAATTGGTCCAGCCGGTGAAACTTGACGTCAGCATGCGGTTCTGGGCCGGATTGATGGCGATGTCGTAGCCATAGCCGTCGCCGCCGTCATCAAGCGGCATGGGCGTCGTCGTCACGAGCTCGCCGGCATTGTTGTAGGTGATCAGCCCGGTGACGCCGCCGTGATCCTTGTTGTTGGAAAGCGCCTGCACGAGCATGCGGCCAGGCAGCGCGTAAAATGTGTGCGGCCCGACGTAGCCTGTGCTCTCGGCAAGATTGTCGATGGTCTTGACGAGCTTCGGCGTCGAGGGATCGGAGCCGACGTCGAAAATGAAAATCTTGTTATCGTCGAGACGGCCCGCCCAGAGATGTTTGCGATCGTCGGTGAATCCCATGTGATGCGCTTCACCGCGCCCGCCGACGGAAATGGCGTGAATCACCTTGCCGTAAGTCGAAGAGCCAGGAATGACGTCGATCGTGACGAGCTTGTCGGATCCATCGCCAACGCCTTTTTCGCCAAGCGTCCAGACATGGAGATACTGCTCCTGCCCTTTGATCAGACCGGTCATGAACGGCGAGTTGCAGGTTTCGTCCGCAGCGGCAGGCGCAAGCGCCCAAGCCAAGGCGAGCGCGCAGACGGCGGCGCGAGACGGCAAGCTTTTCATTTGAACCATTCTCCCTTCTTGGTCAGACCCCGGTCAGGCTGTGGCAGGGTCTATGATCGCCCTGATTTCGCTGATCCGGTTTGCTGGAAAGCCTCCTTGCGCCGCATGTTCTTTGATCGCTTCCGCGTCGTCCGCGATGTAAACGCAATAGAGCTTATCGTCGGTGACATAACTCTCGATCCATTGCGCCCTCGGGCCGAGTTCGCGCAGGACCGCGCAGGAGCGCTGCGAAACCGCCTGAAGATCGGCTTGCGTCATCTGGCCGGCGCCGGGAATGTCGCGTTCAATGATGAATTTCGGCATTGTCCATCCTTCCTATCTAGCAACGTGTTTATATGACCGGTCGTCTCATCTCAGCGAAAAATAGATCACGCCTTGAAGTAGCCGTTTAGCAGCATGTCGCAAAACTGCGTCAGCGGACGCACGGAGCGCTCGATTTTCATGCGCAGCAATGCCCCCTGCCAGACATTGACGAGGAAATCCGCCATGTCCTTCGCCTCCATGTCGGTGCGGAATCTACCTTCGCGCTGAGCCCGGGCGATTCCCTCGCGCAGTTTGTCACGATAGCGATGGACAGCCTGACGCAGCGACGTCTGGCAGAGTTCGCTCGTGTCGCCGATCTCGCCGATGAGATTGCCAAGGAGGCATCCGCCTTTGAAATCACGACGCTCCGTCTCCTCGATCATCTCCTCAAAATATCCCTTGAGCGCGACGTCAGCGGTGACGCCCTCACGGCGCAGATGCGCGTCGAGTTGTTGGATGAATGGCTCGATGTAATGTTTGACGACCTCTGCGCTGAACGCCTCTTTGCTTTCGAAGTAATTGTAAAAGGAGCCTTTGGGCACGCCGACGCTCTGCACCAACTCCTGCAGCCCGGTGCCGTGATAGCCCTGCTCCATTAGGAGCGCGACTCCACGGTCTAGGAGTTTCTCTCTCAACTCATTTACGTCGCGTCGGCTCATGGCGTCATGATATGACCAGTCGTCTTATTTTGGCAAGAGGGGCGCAAGGGCGCAAGACAGCCTCTCGCGCGCCAATCGCAATGGATGAAAAGCGCGATGAAGCGAGTTTGCCGAGGCCAAGGGCTTGGTCCGCTGCGCGCATCGTCAGCATTTCTTCGCTGCGCCTCATTCACGCCGCGCATCGGGCCTGATGATGATGCAAATGGGGCGAGAAACGCTGATGCGCAGCCTCGCCTTAGCCCCGAATACGCGTCGCGTATTTTGTCTTTGCCCACCTGACTCGCAACGGCGTATAGATTGGTAACGACGTGATTCGCGTCGCCGTCCGTATCCTTCCAGACGTTGCGTAATGCGTCCGCCTTGCTTGGCGCCCATGATTAAGACTTTGGGCCGCGTTTGAGGCGTAAGTGAAGGTTTATTAACCAATTCCGCTTACCTTCCAGGAAGGTCGGTCAGGTCGCTGGGGCGAGGACTCGCCGGCCCATTGGCGCGCGCCCTTGGCGCGTGCCGGTTGCGGACGACGAAGCTCGGTGGGGAACCAACATGCGCGTTTTATTGATCGAGGACGACAGCGCAACGGCTCAGAGCATCGAGCTCATGCTCAAGTCCGAGAATTTCAACGTCTATACGACCGATCTCGGCGAAGAGGGCATCGATCTCGGCAAGCTTTACGACTACGACATCATTCTTCTCGACCTCAATCTTCCAGACATGTCCGGCTATGAGGTGCTGCGCACGCTGCGCGTCGCCAAGGTGAAGACGCCGATCCTCATTCTCTCCGGACTGGCCGGCATCGAAGACAAGGTCAAGGGCCTCGGCTTCGGCGCCGACGACTATCTAACTAAGCCCTTCCATAAGGACGAACTCGTCGCCCGCATTCACGCGATCGTGCGCCGCTCCAAGGGCCACGCCCAGTCGGTGATCATCACCGGCGAACTCGTCGTCAATCTCGATCAGAAGACGGTGGAAGTCGCCGGGGCCCGCGTGCATCTGACCGGCAAGGAATATCAGATGCTGGAGCTGCTCTCGCTGCGCAAGGGCACGACTCTGACCAAGGAAATGTTCCTCAACCATCTCTATGGCGGGATGGATGAGCCGGAACTGAAAATCATCGACGTCTTCATCTGCAAATTGCGCAAGAAGCTCGCCAACGCCAGCGAAGGCCGCAACTATATCGAGACCGTCTGGGGCCGCGGCTATGTGCTGCGCGAGCCGAGCGAGGCGGATGAGCGCATTACGGCTTAAGGCGCGCGGCGCTTCAATCCAGCACGGCTAAAATTTAAGAAGTCTCCCGGAAAAAGGCAGCGCCTCAGGACGCGGCTTTTTCTTCGCGCGAGCGGAAGCCTGTCGCGGAACAGGCGTGCGCGCAATCGGTTTAGCGTGGGGGGCGAACGTCTGAGGAGACGAAGATGAGAAAACCCCTTCTGGCGGGCGCCATCGCGCTTGCGCTTCTGGCGCCGAGCCTCGTCCTTGCGGCGTCCTGGTCGAGAACGGCGCCGATGACCCGATCGCCGACGCGCGCCGACGCCACGACCCAGAACTTCGCGGACGCCGCCTGGAACATCAACAATTTTGAAATTCAGGCCGGACGGGAAGCCGAGAGCAAGGCGAGCGGGCGCGACTATCTCGACTATGCGCGCATGATTGAGAAGGATCACGCCAGTCTCGACGACGGGCTGAAGCAAATCATGCAGCAGAGCAGATTCCCCGTTCCGACCGCGCTCGACAAGGAACACATGAATCTTCTGCAGCAATTGTCCGCGATGACCGGCGCACGCTTCGAAGATCAATTCCGGACGCAGCAGATCGATGGACATGAGAAGGCGGTGAAGCTTTTCGAGCATTACGCGAAGAGCGGTCAGAATGCGGAGCTGAAGAAATGGGCGCAAAGCGCCATTCCGACGCTGGAGAAGCATTTGCGCGACGCCAAGGCGCTGCCGCGTCCCGCGCATGGCGCGCATGCGGCGCGATAGCTCGGCGTCTGCCGCCACGCCGACCGGCCCCGCCGGACATCGCAGGATCCGCGCTCAAGTCCGGCGCGGGTCCTCGCGAGCGGATCATGCGCGACGCCCATGACGAAATTTCGCATATAAGAGGCGACCATAATCTCGTTCGACTGTCGGTTGACCGCCGCCCTTCCCGCGTGCTCACCTTCGGCATGACCAAATACATCGCATTGTTGCGGGCGGTGAATGTCGGCGGAACCGGCAAGCTTTCAATGGCTGACTTAAAGGCGATGTGTCGCGAAGCCGGCTTCGACCATGTCGAAACATATATTGCGAGCGGCAATGTCGTCTTCGAAGCCAAGAACTCTCCCGCAAAAGTGAAATCGGCGCTTGAGGCGAAGTTGCTCGCCTACGCCGGCAAGCCCGTGGGCGTGCTGCTGCGCTCGGCCAGCGAGATGAAGGCCGTTTTGGAAGGGAATCCCTTCCCGAAACATCCGCCCAATTTCACCGTCGCGATTTTTCTCGACGAACCGCCGCCGCCCGATGCGTTAGATCACGCAGTGGGCGGCGCGGACGAGGAAATGCGCTTGGGCGCGCGGGAAATTTATGTCCGCTATGGCGCCGGCATGGGCCGTTCGAAATTGAAAATTCCTGCGGCGAGCCAAGGCACCGCGAGAAATATGAATACCGTCGCGAAACTCGTCAGCATGGCTCAAGACTGACCGCCGCTCGCGCCCAGATTTTTTCGTTTTCGCGTCACAGCGGGCGCCGCGACGCGTCGGCGGGAATCTTTTGTTGCGCGACGCCTTATTTGCCGCCCATTTCCGGGGCGCCGTCGGCCGGCTTGTCCGCCTTGGCCTTTCGGCCGCATTGGGTCTGCTGTCTGCAATCCTGCTTCGCGGCGGGCGCCTTGGAGCGGCTAGGGCTCTTGCCCTTGGCGACGGCGGGGGCCGCTCCGGCAAGCACCAGCGCGATGGCGGCGGCGGCCGTCGAGGCGGAACCGATCGAGATTTTCATTCAGCATCTCCGCATGCAGCTTTTTTTTCGTCGACTCAGAGCCGCTTAATTCGCCATTAGGGAACTGGACTGCATGATCTTACGGCGATCGGGCGCGAAAAGCCCATTCCCGGCTAGCACCTTCTCAGGCGGCGGCGCTCTCTGCGGAATCGTCCGAGCCGGCCGTCTGCGCCTGCGTCGGAACCGCCTCGATGGTCACGAGTTCGGGCTCGCCCGATACGACGACCCGCATCCCGCACGCCTTTGAGACAAGGCCGGCGTAATAGGCTTGAATGGCGCGCGCGTCGATCGCGCCCTCCTCCGATTCGCCTTCCACGAGCTGCGGCACATTGGCGGCGACTCGCGCGTTTACGCCCTTCGCCTCGATCCTGAACGCCAGTCCGTCGTCTTCGCCCGAGGAGCTCACCGAGATGATTCCGCCGCGCGGAATCGCCGCGTCGGCGAGAAGGCACAGATTGAGGAGCAGCTTCACCTTGTTCTTAGACATCAGCACGCGCGGCACGCTCCACAAAAGCTGCGTGCGCTCATCGGCGATCAGCTGCCGCGTGACGAGTTCGGCGTCGCCCGTGTCGATCGAGGCGCCCTTCGAGCCTGCCGCGCCGAAGGCGAGCCGGCAAAACTGCAGCCGCGCCGAGGCCTCATTGGCGCTCGACTTGATCAGCGCCAGCGCGTGGCCGCGCATTTCGGCGTCCTTCTCCTCTTCGAGAACTTCAAGGCCATTGACGATCGCGCCGACCGGCGAGATGACGTCGTGGCAGACCCTTGACGACAGGAGCGCGGCGAGATCGAGCGGATCGAGCGAGAATTTGGTCATGGCGCCATCCAAAGCGGGCGAAAGCGGCGAGGTCCAAGAAAGTTCGGTCTAAACTTCCTGTAGAATACGCGACGCAATGACGTAGCGCGCGAATCACCGCATTCAGGCTGATCGAAACTAGCGGGCGCGGCGCGGATTGCAAATCACGCGCGCAGCAAATTTTTTGAACGAGCGAGGAGAAATCGAACGATGACGGAAGACAAATCCTTGCATTCGGCGATCGCGTCCGACGAGATCGAAGACCTCGCCCGCCTGTTCGCGAATCTCGCGATCGCCGCCGGCGCGCTGGCGATGGAGACGTTCAACAACGCGAAAATCGAGTCGCGCCTCAAGAACGACAGGTCGCCGGTCACTGAGGCTGATGAGCACGTCGAGGCTTATTTGCTTCGCGAGCTGGAAAAATCTTTGCCCGGCGTTCCCTTTTTGGCCGAGGAGAGCGCCGCGCGTAGCAAGTCCTTCGGCGCCAACGACGCCTTTCTGTTGATCGATCCGATTGACGGCACCCGCGAGTTTCTCTCCCGCAGCTCTGATTTCACCATCAATGTGGCGCTCGCTGAAAATGGCGCGGCGCGAGCCGGCGCCGTCTATGCGCCCGCGCAAGGGCGCGTCTGGTTCGCGGGCGCGCGCGGCTATGAGGCGGAGGCGGTTCCTGGCCGATCCTTGCCCGCGTTGCAGGACTGGCGATTGCTTCAAGCGCGGCCGCGACCCCAAGACGGCATGGTCGCGCTGATTTCAAAATCCCATCTCGACGAGGAGACGAAGGCGTTTCTGTCCAGCCAGCGCATTGCGCGCAGCGTGCCCGCCGGGTCCTCGCTCAAATTCTGCCTGCTGGCCAGGGGCGAGGCGGACGTCTATCCCCGCTTCGGTCCGACCATGGAATGGGACACGGCGGCGGGCGACGCGGTGCTGCGCGCGGCCGGCGGCGCCACGCTTGATCCGCAAGGCGCGCCGCTGCGCTACGGCAAGAGTGACGCCTTCTATCGCAACGGCCCGTTCATCGCCTGGGCCGACGCCCCCGCGCACGACGCCGCCGCAACGCTTCCTTAACCGCGACGCGCGATTTTAAGGGGAGCAACGCCGGGCGTCGCCTTTGCGACGCCGCTGCGCCGCGCGTCGGCCATGGTTCGCGCCGATGCTTGCCGCAATATCTGGGTTCCGGAGCTTCGTCGCCATGAGCAAATCTTCGTTCAACGCCGCCTCGCGTCGCGACCTCATTCGCCTCGCCGCCGCTTCGGCCTGCGCATGGGCGGCGCCATTGTCTTTCGCGCGCGCCGCTCAGCGCCCCGAAACCTTTTCGAGCGGCGAGATCGTCGAGAACGGCCATCGTTTTTTCGGCTCGATCTCCCGTGGGCTCGCTGAGGGCGTCGAGCGCGCCTCGCGCCAGTGGGGCAGCCCGAACGCCTATATCCTCGGCCAGGAGGCGAGCGGGGCGTTCGTCGGCGGTCTCCGCTACGGCGAGGGCACGATGTATACGCGCAACGCCGGCCAGCAGCGCGTCTTTTGGCAAGGACCTTCGATCGGCCTCGACGCTGGCGGCGACGGCGATCGGACGATGATGCTGGTCTATAATCTTCCGTCCGTCGACGCCATTTATCGGCGGTTCTCCGGCGCCAATGGATCGGCCTATCTCGTCGGCGGATTCGGCTTCACCGCGCTCAACAATGACGAGGTCGTCGTCATGCCGGTCCGCTCCGGACTCGGCGCGCGGCTCGGCCTCAATCTCGGCTATCTCAAATTCACGCCGGAATCGACTTGGAACCCGTTCTGAAACGATCGGAGGACGGCTCCAGCGGCTCACGCGCGACGAAACCGCATATGCCGCAGGCGTCGTCGCCGCGCTGCCGGCGCCAGCGGCAGTCCTGACGAATGCTGCAATCGTATGCGGGGCTCGGCCTGACTGGCGCGCTAGCCTCCGCCAGTAGTTGCGCGATTCGGCCAAGCAGCTCGCATCCGCCGCCGCTCCAATGCGCGCAGTCGTTTTCGACGCAAGCCGGCGCGAATCGGTTGCGCGCGGCCGGCGCGCCTTGCGTCTGCGCCGCCGCCAGAAAGCCTTCGTCCACAGCAAGCGTCGTCATGAAGGGACCGGCGCTCGGGGGCTGATCGCCAATCTTGCGCGCGCCGACGTGAAGCGCCGGAACGAAAGGGCAGCGCAAGGCGCTCATCGAGCAGGACGCGCGAACTGCGGCGCGACGCGCTCGCCGGCGCCGCCATAAAAAAGGCGGGCAAATTTAAACATATGGCTTCTCTCCTATTCGTCCGAGATCTACGCGCGCCGCGCGATTGATGCGCCTTCTGCCGCGCGCCGGCGGAGAAGTCGTCATCTAAACAGAGGAAGCGCAAACAGCGTGACAAACCCCTCTGGCGGCGACCGACGACGCGAATCGCCCGGCGCGCTTTGCGTTCGGCGTCGTTACGTGGCAAAATCAAATGGCGCCGTCCGCTTTGAGACGGATCAAGGGTTGCTGCGTCTTGATCGAACAAGCGATGTATTTTGCGCTCGGCTTTCTCGTCGCCGGGCTTTTCGCCTTGATGTTCCTGCCCGCTTTCTGGCGGCGCGCGCTTCGGCTTTCGATGCGGCGACTGCAGATGCTTGCGCCGATGACGATGGAGGAGGTCTTCGCCGAGCGCGATCTGCTGCGCGCCGAATTCGCCGTCCGCGAGCGGCGATTTGAACAGGCGATGGAGGCGGTTCAGTCCTCGCGCGCCGCCGATCTCGCGACGATCGGCCGCCATGTAGCTCAAATCGCCGATCTCGAAACGCAACTCAAGCGCGCCGCGGCCGACAATCGCGACATGAATGTCCGCGTCGGCGACGCGCAAAAGGCTTTGGCGGAGCGCACCGGCCTTCTGCACGCCACGGAGAAGGCGCTGCAGGATATGACCGACCGCGCCGAGACCCGCATCGCGCAGATGCGGCTGATTCGATCCGAGACGTCGCAACTCAACGAAGAGGCCGGCGTGCAGCTGGAAGGGCTCGTCGCCGCCTATGAGGCGCGCGTCGCGGCGCTACATCAGCACAATGCCGAATTGCAGGGCGTTCTGGAGGCTCTGCGCGAGGAACATGCGCGGGCCGGCCTGCCGGACGCGCGGGCGACCGAGCTCGAACATCAGCTCGCGCATATTTCGGGCGAGCTCGCGGCGACCCGCGCGCTGGGCGAGACGCTCGCCGCCGAACTCGACGAGGCGCGGGTGAAGCTCAAAGCCGCCGAGGAGCGCCAGAAGGGCGAGGCGGACCAATTGGAGGACGCGCTGCGCCTCGCCCGCGCCGAAGCCAATGACGCCGCCGGAAAGCTCGAATCGGCGCGCGCCGACAACGCCATGCTGCAAGGCGCCGTGGAGGCGTTGCGCGCCGACCGGGCCAATCAGCGTCGCGCCGCCACTAGCGCGGCCAAGGGACTGTCCGTCGTTCCCGCCGCGGCGAGCGACGCCGAAATCGCCTCCCTGCGGGAAGCGATCCTCGAATTCGGCGACCGCGTGGTCGCGCAGGACTACGAGGCGCCGGCCAAGCGCGCCTGAGGCGCGGCCCCTTCCCTGCCACCAAAACTTTCGTCCGAAAGCGGAATCGCACGCGCGCGCGGTTGACCGGCGGCGCGCGCTTTGGAACAAGTTGCGCCTTCCTCCTTCTCACGCGAGGCCGCTGGTGCTCTTCGTCGCCCTTTGTCTGGATAAGCCCGATCACCTCGATTTGCGCCTGTCGACGCGCGCCGCTCATCTCGCTTTTCTCGAAAAGCACGCCGCGCGGGTGAAGCTCGGCGGCCCCTTTCTCGACGGCGAAACACCCGTCGGCTCCATGCTCGTTCTCGACTGCGAAGACGAGGCGGCGGCGCACGCGCTGCTTAGCGAAGACCCTTACGCCCTCGCCGGCCTCTTCGCCTCTGTCGAATTGAAACCCTGGAAACGCGTGGTGGGGGCGCAGCTCTGATGGCGCATTGGCTTCTAAAGAGCGAGCCGTCGAGCTGGTCCTGGGATCAGCAGGTCGAGGCCGGCGCCAAGGGCACCTTCTGGAACGGGGTGCGCAATCACTCGGCCAAGCTCAATCTGATGGCGATGAAGAAGGGCGAGCGCGGCTTCTTCTATCATTCCAACGAGGACAAGGCGGTCGTCGGGATTGTCGAGATCATCAAGACCTATTATCCCGACCACACCGACGAGACCGGCAAATTCGGCATGGTAGACGTGAAGGCGGTAAAGGGTCTGAAGAAGCCGGTGACGCTCGCGCAAATCAAGGCTGAGCCGCGTCTCAAGGACATGATTCTCGTCAATAATTCGCGCCTCTCCGTACAGCCGGTGACCGATGAAGAATGGCGCGTGGTGCTGGAGATGGCTGGCGAGAAGCCATAGGACGAGAGTCGATCGCCATCTGTTGCAGATATGGCACACGCATCGTGAAATGAACCAAAGTCGCTGCAAAAGCGTAAGGTTTTGATTGCGAAAAGCCTTTCGCCTTGCTCATTTCCCCTCAAGCTCTAGCTGAAATTTGCTTGCAGTGGCGGGGACAAAGCAGTGACGAATAAATTCATCGCGGGCGCGGTTATGGCTCTGGCGCTCGCCGCCGGATCGGCGTTCGCCGCGGACCTTCCTTCCCTCAAGGCGCCGCCGGCCTACGTCCCGCCGCCGCCGCCGCTGTGGACCGGCTTCCACGTCGGTCTGAACGCCGGCGGCACGTGGGCTGCGAGCACGACGACCAACTTCGCTTCGGCGCCGTTCTTCATCAATGACGTGGAGAACGCCCCGTGGGCGGCCGCTATGGCGATCACAGGCACGGGCGCGCTCTCGACCAACAACGGCGGCTTCATCGGCGGCGGACAGCTCGGCTACGACTGGCAATTCAACGATCGCTTCCTTGCCGGAATCGAGACCGACGTTCAGGGACTCGCCGGCGCAAGTAACCGCGCCTCCGCATTGACGCTCGTCCCCGCGCCGGTAGCCGGGCTCAACCTTCTGACCAGCGTCTCGAGCGGCAAGTCGCTCGATTTTCTCGGCACCGCGCGCGCCCGCCTTGGCTATCTCATCACCCCGACATTGCTCGCCTATGCGACCGGCGGCCTCATCTATGGCCAGGCGACCTCGACCACGAATTTCTTCCAGACCGTGCCCAATGACGATCCCGGCTTCCTGCTGATCGGCGCCAGTCAGGGACGGTATTCGCAGATGCGCGTCGGCTGGACCGCCGGCGGCGGATTGGAATGGATGTTCTGGCCGCAGTGGAGCGCCAAGCTCGAATATCTCTTCTATGATCTTGGCGCAGGTTCTTATCCGGTGGCGGTCGCCACGGACTGGGAGCTGCCAGAATTGTTGGCCGCCACCGCCACACAAGCCCGCACGCGTTTCGACGGCCATGTCGTCCGCGTCGGCGTGAACTATCATCTGAACTGGGGCGTCGCGCCGGTCGTCGCGAAATACTGACGCCCGACCAAAAAAGCGCCCGGCCAGGTCGGTCGAGCGCAGTCCAAGGGGAGGGGGAGCTCCGTGTGGATGGAACCCGCGGGGGTCAAGAATTGTTCCCGGCGGCGCTCGAAACTCTGTTTAGAAACGCAGCCTTTACAATAACATCTAGCGCATGACCCCTGGGGTCAGGCGCATGTTCTCGCCGCCTCTTGCCCCGCCCCTGTCTCACCTGCAGGGCTCCGAATCCAGATTAACGAGGCCTCATCTCACAGCGTCATGGCCGCGCTTGTCGCGGCCATCCACGCGATGACGCCCCGCAAATGTGAAAACATGAGCCGGACAGGCCGCCTCTGCTCGAAGCGTTGCGCGATGTCCCGGCGTGGATGGCCGGGACAAGCCCGGCCATGATGGCTGAGAGTGAGCTGAAATCAACCCGAGTTCGACGCCCTAGCCCGTCTTATTCGTGACGGCGCGACTTTCGGCGTCGTCGTGATGTCGGGCGGCATGGCCGCGCGGCGGCGTTCGGGTTTTTCACCCCTTCTAGGACCGCACTTTATGGAACGCGTTGGAGGG
>NZ_JBFWVN010000008.1:0-64961 GCF_050246715.1 Methylocystis sp. | reverse complement strand
CAACTTCCGCCGCCTGCTCGCATGGCTGGCGCTTCTGTGGGCCTTGTTCCTGAGCGTCCTCGACGACGCCAACGCCTCAAATCGCCGACTAATCGCCGCTTAAATCGCGTTCTTCACGGGCGACTCGTTAAAAGCGCCAAAATTAACTTGTTCATAACTCCGCCTCCCTAAGGTGACACTATGAACGTAGTCCCGTGATCGGTAGGCGGCAAGCGATTTCGACCCCTTTAAGCCATCAAACGCACTCAAGTTTGAGCGTCTCCGGCGCTTTTTGCGTCAGCGTGTCATTCATGCAACGCTGAATGCGTGTCAATGTAAACAGGCCGAAGGGCGCGAGCGGGCGGCGCTCGACGAGCTTCATCTGCGGATTCCGGTCGATCCAGTCGCCGATGATCGACCAGGGGAATTGCGGGCGCCAGCCGAGCTTGGGCGCCATATGGCGGTCGAGCCAAGCCTCGAACAATGCGATGGCGTCGTCCTTGCCGCTCACATGGTTCACCAGCACGATCTCGCCGCCCGGCCGCAGCACGCGCGCGAGTTCGTCGAGAAGCGCTCCGGGGTCGGGCACGACCGTGAGAACATAGGGCGCTACGACGCAGGCGAAACTCGCGTCGGCGAAAGCCATTTGCGTCGCGTCCATCTTTGCGAGGCCGGCGACTTGATCGAGGCGTTCACGGCGCACGCGCTGCGCGGCGCGGCGCAGCATCGGCTCCGACAGATCGACGCCGACGACCTGCGCATTCCGGGAAAACAGCGGCAGTTCGAGTCCGGTGCCGACGCCGACGTCAAGAATGGGTCCGCGCGCCGTTGACGCCGCCGCCGCCGCGGCGCGGCGTCCCGGCTTCAGCAGCACGTCGAAGGTCAAATCGTAAATCGGGGCCCAGCGCGCATAGGCCGCCTCGACATTGCCATTGTCGAGCGTCTCGACGTCTCGGTAATAGTTTCTTGCTTCGCTCATTAAGGTGCCCTTCGCCGTTCCGCGGCGCGCAGCGTCGGCGCCTTAGATGCCACTGTCATTGCCGCCGGCTCGACGGCGGCGATAAATCCGCCGCCAAGCACGCGCGCGTCGTTTTCGTCGGCGTCGTAGAACACGCACGCCTGTCCCGGCGAAACGCCAAATTCGCTCGACGCGAACACCACCAACGCGTCGCCGTCGTCGCCGGCGATCAGCCGCGCCGGCGCCGGC
This sequence comes from Methylocystis sp., assembly GCF_050246715.1. Classification (NCBI taxonomy): domain Bacteria; kingdom Pseudomonadati; phylum Pseudomonadota; class Alphaproteobacteria; order Hyphomicrobiales; family Methylocystaceae; genus Methylocystis; species Methylocystis sp. Next base: position 63,775 of record NZ_JBFWVN010000008.1, on the reverse strand, counting down.
GGCCGCGTCGAGCGAACGCGCGCCATAATGTCCAATCCCTCGGGTGGCAGGGACGAGAGCGTCCCTTCGCCGATCCAGTTCACGTCGCGCAGCTTCGCCGCGCGTGTCTCCAACGCGTCGCGCGGGCCAACGATCACTTGAGCTTTCGCGGCGTCGAGTCGCAGCACGTAAAGCGGCTCGGCGTCGCGACCGGCGACTTTCGCGCCAAGACCGAGCCCGCGCCGCTGTCCGATGGTGTAATGGATGACGCCGGCATGGCGTCCGAGCACACGGCCGTCGAGATGAACGATTTCGCCCGGCACGACGGAGGCGGGCGCGAGCTTTTCGACGACGTCGGTATAGCGCCCGGTCGGCACGAAGCAGATGTCCTGGCTGTCCGGCTTGTCGGCGACCTCTAGCCCGATGCGGCGCGCCATCTCGCGCACTTCGGCCTTGGTGTAGTCGCCGAGCGGAAAGCGCAGCATCCGCAATTGTTCTCGCGTCGTCGCGAACAGGAAATAGCTCTGGTCGCGCGAGGCGTCCTTGGCGCGATACAGCGCGCGTCCCCCGTGTCCGTCGTCGCGAACCGAAATGTAATGGCCGGTCGCGAGCGCATGCGCGCCGAGGTCCTTGGCCGTCTCCATCAGATCGGCGAATTTGATGAACTGATTGCAGGCGACGCAGGGTACCGGAGTCTCGCCCTTGGCGTAACTCGCGGCGAAATCGTCGATCACCTTCTCGCGAAACCTGCTCTCATAATCGAGGACGAAATGCGGAATGCCGAGACGCGCCGCGACGCTTCGGGCGTCGTGAATGTCGCGACCGGCGCAGCAGGCGCCCTGACGATGCGTGGCTTCGCCGTGATCATAGAGCTGCATCGTCACGCCGACGACGTCGTAGCCCTGCTCCTTCAGCAGGGCGGCGACCACGCTTGAATCGACGCCGCCAGACATGGCGACGACGATTCGCGTCTCGCGCGGCTGCGGCGCATGATCCGATACGCTATTCGTCATTAACGGAAGCGACGCCTGTCTACTAAGCCGTTGGGCGAGATGGGTGAAGGCGCAAACCAAACGCCCGGCCCGCCGCGCATCGGTGAGGCCGCCATCATCATTTAGAGCATTATCCGTCCGAGAGGCAATCCTATCTCAGTTTTAAGACAGGAAAGCCGCCATCGTCGCGTCATATTGTTCGTCGCCGCCATCGCTGCTATGACGCCGCGGCGTTTAAGGCGCGGGGGCGGACTGAATGGCGGCGATGAAACTCCTGGCTGGCAATTCCAACCGGCCGTTGGCGGAGGCGATCGCCGCCCATCTGGGGGTTCCGCTCTGTCGCGCCCAGGTTCGCCGCTTCGCCGACCAGGAAATCTGGGTCGAGATCCTCGAAAACGTCCGCGGGCAGGACACTTTCGTGATCCAGTCCACCTCCGCGCCGGCCAACGACCATCTCATGGAGCTGTTGATCATGGTCGACGCGCTGCGTCGCGCCTCGGCGCGTCGCATCACGGCGGTCATTCCCTATTTCGGCTACGCTCGTCAGGATCGCAAACAGGGACCCCGCACGCCGATCTCGGCGAAGCTTGTCAGCAACCTTATCACGCGGGCAGGGGCGGACCGCGTTCTCACCGTCGATCTTCACGCCGGCCAGGTTCAGGGCTTCTTCGACATCCCGACCGACAATCTCTTCGCAGCGCCGGTCATCGTGGCGGACATTAAGTCGCACCTCGACCTCAAGAACGTCATGGTCGTGTCGCCGGACGTCGGCGGCGTTGTGCGCGCCAGGGCGCTGGCGAAGCGCATCGACGCGCCGCTCGCCATCGTCGACAAGCGCCGCGAGCGCGCCGGCGAGTCGGAAGTCATGAACATCATCGGCGACGTCAACGGCCATAATTGCATTCTCATCGACGACATCGTCGACTCGGGCGGCACGCTCTGTAACGCGGCGGAAGCGCTGCTGGCGGCGGGCGCCGGCTCGGTATACGGCTATATCACCCATGGCGTGTTGTCGGGCGCGGCGGCGGAGCGCATCGCCAAATCGAAGCTGAAGCAACTCGTCGTCACCGACACGATCCGCGCCACGGCGGCGGTCGAAGCAGCCCCGAATATTCGCGTCATTCCGATCGGCCATCTGATCGGCGAGGCGATCGCCCGAACCGCGCGCGAGGAGAGCGTGTCGAGCCTGTTCGATTAGGGGCGATCTATTCCCCTTCCGGCCGCGTTCGCTTGCCCAACCCGCACGGGCGATGCGAGAAGAGGCGTCATGACGCAACGCGCCATTCTCGACCCCGTCCCGCCGCGTTTCAATCTCGCTCGCTATTGCCTTGCCGAAAACGCCCAGCTGCGTCCCGACGCGACGGCGCTGACCATCGTCGGCGACGCCGGCGCGCAGCGTTGGAGCCATGGCGAACTCGATCTGAAGGTCCGGCGTCTCGCGGCGGGCCTTCGGGGTCTAAGCTTGCCACAGGGCGCGCGTGTGATGATCCGCATGGGCAATGAGGCGAATGCGGCGCTCGCCTACTTCGCCTCGATCGCCGCCGGCTATGTGGCGCTGCTCGCCTCCTCGCAGCTGACCTTCGAGGAAGCCGAGTTCATGGCGCACGACTGCGGCGCCTCGGTCCTGGCGCTGGGCGCGTCCTTCGAGAATGAGCCGCATAGCCGCGACATCCATATTCTGCGCGGCGCCGATCTCGCGCGTCTGAGCGAGAGCGCGGTTCTCCCGGATTATGTCGACACGGCCGCCGACGATCCCGCCTATCTCGTCTATACCTCAGGCACGACGAGCCGGCCGAAGGGCGTGCTGCACGCCCATCGCGCAGCCTGGGGTCGCCGGCCGATGCGCGCGCACTGGACGGGCCTTGGGCCGGGCGACGTGATGCTGCATGCCGGCGCGATCAATTGGACCTATACGCTTGGCGTCGGCGTCGTCGATCCGCTGTCGGCGGGGGCGAGCGCGGTGCTCTACAACGGACATCCGGATCCCGCCGCTTGGCCGCGTCTCATCGAAGCCTATCGCGCGACGATTTTTGCGGCCGTGCCGGGCGTCTTTCGGCAAATCCTCAAATATGGCGCGCTGGACAGCGCCAATCTTTCGAGCCTGCGGCATGCGCTTTCGGCCGGCGCGGCGCTGCCTTCGAGCCTGCTCGAAGATTGGCGGATTCGCACCGGCAAGGAAATTTACGAAGCCTTCGGGATGAGCGAAATTTCCACCTTCGTTTCGAGCGGGCCAACGACGCCAGCGCGTCCGGATTCGCCCGGCAGGCCGCAGCCGGGCAGGGCGGTCGCGGCGCTCCCACAAAACAGCGGCGAGACGCCGCTTGCGTCGGGCGAAACCGGCCTTCTCGCGGTGCGCCGCGATGATCCCGGCATGATGCTCGGCTATTGGAACCGTCCGGAGGAGGAGAGCGAGGCGTTCCGCGGCGAATGGTTCGTCTCTGGCGATCTCGTCGAGTTCGATGCAGACGGGTACATGTGGCGTCACGGGCGCGTCGACGAAGTCATGAACGCCGGCGGTTACCGGGTCTCTCCCGCCGAAGTCGAGAAGCGGTTGCTTGAGATTAGCGGCGTGGTCGAAGCGGCCGCCGCGGAGCGGCCCGGACGCGACGCGACCGCGACCATCATTAAAGCCTATGTGGTGACGCGCGACGGCGCGCCGCAGGACGACGCCGCGATCCTAGAATATTGCCGCGCGCATCTTGCGGCCTACAAATGCCCGCGCGCGGTTATTTTTCTCGATGCGCTGCCGCGCAACGCCAACGGCAAGCTCAATCGCGCCGCTCTGCCGTAAAAGGCAGAGGCCCGGTCAGACGCCGGGGCGTGCGGCGAATGATCGGGCCTCAGGTCCGCTCACAGGGAGGAGCGCGGACAACCGGCAATTCAGAGAGCAGAGACTCTCGGGGGCTCGGCTCGTCCTGCCCGAGCAGCGGGGCGGCCGCGCGCCCGCTTCTTGAGCTTGGTCAGGGGAGCCTTGCCGTTGATGGCCGCCTTCATGTTGGGCGACGCCTTGAAGGTGATGACGCGGCGCGCTTCGATCGGAACCGGTTCGCCGGTGCGGGGATTGCGTCCTGCGCGTTCGCGCTTGATGCGCACCAGGAAAGAGCCGAAGTCATGCAGTTTGAGCGACTCGCCCGAGGCGAGCGTCGCCGCCATTTCCTCGATCACCAGATCGGTCAGCCGCTTCGCTTCCCTGCAGGACATGCCCTCGATCCGGCGATGGATCGCCAACGCAATGTCCTGGCGCGTGAGCGTGCCGCGCGAACCGTCCTCCAGCGACGTAGCTTCGTGTTCGACTTCCTCGTCACTGTCATGCGCGAAGGACTTGGGCGTCGTTCTTGGATTGGCGATTGACATCAGCGCTCTAATCCTCAGTCTTGGGCTGAAGCGCAGCCTTGGCTTAACACTTGCCAGCCGGGGGATCACGCCGAAGTTGCATCAGAACCTGATCGTTCCAGAGCGCGCGGGTCGCCATGTTCTATGACTTCCGTCGCGATGCGCAGCTTTTGCCTCGACAACAGCCGCCGTACGTTCCAGTTTGACGCAACTTCGCGCAATATCACGTTATTCTGCAGATTGCGTGCTAGCCTGCCGCCTAACCCCGCTCGTACGCTGAAGGCCCGACGCGCTGCGATTTCTTAACTAATCGGTCCCTCCCGCCGTTGCGAAGGCGCAGGACGTATGTGCCGTTTTGAGACGGTCGGACAGAAAATGGATCATTTTGAAAAAGGCGGTGCCTGTTCTGAGAGCTCAAATTTAGAGAGCTTCGCAAGTCTAACGCCGTCAGCGCCACAAAGCTGACTGACCGATGAATGGCGCTGCCATGTCAGGTTCAGAAAGTTTGCTTCATGTTATGCGAAAGAGGCGCCGAAGTAAGGGGCGCTTCACCGGACCGGAGTCGAGATGTCGCGTCAGACACTTGTCCTTGCCTTGCTCGTGACGCTCGCGGCGTCGCCCGCGGTCGCGTGGGACGCTCAGAGGCGCGAGAGCTGCGCGCCCTGCCGAGGCGCGAGCTTCGGCCATGGCTATGATCCTTTCGATGACGGTTCCGAGGCCTGGTTTGCGCCCAACGTCGGCTCCTGGGCCGATCACGCCGACGCCTATTACGGATATGGCGAGCGCCAACTCGGGGAGCCAGATTCCAATTAGCGGGACGAGGTCGTCGACGATCGCCGGGTACTAGTCTGCAATTGGTCGACGATCGCGTCCCGCTATCCGTCGCCGTCGCCCCGCCCCTCTCGCACGGCGACGGACGTTGAGCCTCCCGGAGCAATCCGGGAGGCTTCTTCGTGATCAATCTCAATATATTGAGCGCACGCGAAAAGCTGGCTTTTCTAATTGTTTGCGCGCCGCGCTTCAGAGCGGCCTGAGGCCGAGCGCCTTGCCTTCCACGGCGTCTCGTCGCCAAACGCCTGCGCCGTCCTTGTCAAAATGGGCCTTGTGACCCTTGCGGGCGGTCAGCACGAGACGCCCGTGATCGAGTCCCCAGCCGACCGGGTCGAAAATCACGACGCCATTGTCGCGGCAGGCGGGGGCGAGCTGCGCCTTCAGTCCTGCGCGAACGCGGACGCGGGCGTCGAGCGTCAGCATGCAGCCGGTATCCTTGTCGCCTTCGCGGAGGATCGAATAGCGGCCGGCGACGTCTGACGCACCCGCAGCAAATGCCAGAGTCGCCGAGACGCCAGCTGCGGCCATAAGGCAGAATCCCAGCACATACGCCCGTCGCCAGAAAAAAATCGCCATTTGCGCCATCGCTCCCGCCCCTGCGAAATTTGTCTCAGTCTGCCTTTTTAACGGCCCACGGCCAAGCCGATTTCGCACGCGCCCGCGTCAAAGTGCGTCAGACTTGGCTTTTGCGCGGCAAGCCGCGTCGCGATATCACTTTTGAAGGCGCCGCCATGCGGCGAGGGAGTCAAAAGGATGGACGCAGCGTCGCTGGCTTTGGCGGAACGGTCCGCGCCGCGCTACACCAGCTATCCCACCGCGCCACATTTTTCCAAGTCGATCGGCGACGCCGAGATGCGGACCTGGCTGGCGAGTCTCGATCCTTCGGCGTCGCTTTCGCTCTATCTGCACGTGCCGTTTTGCGCGTCGATCTGCGCCTATTGCGGCTGTCACACCAAGGCCGTGCGTCAGGAGGCGCCGCTCGACCTCTATGCGCAGACGCTCAAGAGCGAAATCGCGCTGACCGCGCAGGCGACGCGCGCACGGCGCGTCACCAGCATCCATTGGGGCGGCGGCACGCCGGGCATTCTCGGTCCTTCGCGCTTCGCTGCGATCGTTTCGGTTCTACGCGAATTTTTCGAGCTCGCGGCGGCGGCCGAGCATGCGATCGAGTTCGACCCGCGCCTCGTCGACGCCGGCCTCGTCGAGGCGCTGGCTGAGGCGGGAATTACCCGCGCTTCGCTCGGCGTGCAGGACTTCAATGCCCATGTGCAGGCGGCGTCCGGCCGTATTCAGCCCTTTGAGACTGTGGCGCGCGTCGTAAAATTGCTGCGCGGCGCCGGGATTGCGGCGATCAATCTCGATCTGATGTACGGCCTGCCGAAACAGAGCGTCGACGATGCCGCGCGCACTGCTTCGCTCGCCGCTTCGCTCGCGCCGCAGAGGCTCGCCGTGTTCGGCTACGCCCATGTGCCCTGGTTCAAGTCGAACCAGAAGCTGATCGACGCGGCGGCGCTGCCCGGCGTCGGCGAGCGTCTGGCGCAAGCCGCCGCCATGCGCGCCATTCTCGAAGAGCATGGATATGAGGCGATCGGACTCGATCATTTTGCGCGCCCCGAAGATCCGCTGGCGATCGCCGCGCGCGAAAAGCGCATGCGCCGCAATTTCCAGGGCTATACGATCGACGCCGCCGATGCGCTGCTGCCGTTCGGCGTTTCATCGATCGGGCGCCTCCCGCAAGGCTATGTCGGCAACGCTGTCGATCTCGCGGGCTGGCGGCGCGCGATCGAAGCAGGGGGTTTTGCCACGGACCGCGGCGTCGGCTTCACTCGGGAGGATATCGCCCGCGCCGATCTGATCGAACGGCTCATGTGCGATTTCGAAGTTGACTATGGCGCGGCGGCGATGCGCCACGGCTATGCGAGCGACGCTTTCGACGAGGCGCAAGCGTCGCTCGAGGCGCTGGCGAAGGATGGCGTTGTCGACATGCAAGGCCGGCGCGTCATTGTGACCCAGCGTGGAAGGCCCTTCGTTCGCCTTGTCGCCGCCGCCTTTGACGCCTACCTGCAGTCATCGGCAGCCCGCCATTCTTCGGCGGTCTGAAGCGCTTCGGCAAGGAGACGCTCATGACGCCGCTTACGCTTTTTCTCGCAAAGCTGATCGGCGCCTATGCTCTGATCATGTCCGCCTGGATGCTGGTGCGCAAGGACGTGGCGCTGCAGATGATCGAGAGCGTTTCGCGCGAGCCTGTCGCCATCGCTTTCATCGGCATGATCCGGCTGGCGATCGGCCTCGCCATCGTCATCGGCCATGATAGTTGGAGCGACGCGACCGCCGCGCTGGTCTCGCTTGTCGGCTGGCTCTCGCTGATCAGCGGCGTACTGACTCTGTTTTTGCCACCGGAGACCGTGCGCGCCGCTTTCTCGAAGATGGGCTATGAGCGGCGCTACCCGATATTCGCGCTTGTATCCTTTGCCCTTGGCGGCGCATTGCTGATCGCTGGCTTCAGCGCCTGACGAGTCGAGTTTGGCGCTTGTCCACCGACGTCGCCTCCGCCATCGTGACGTGCTGATTCGACTTTGCAGCCATGCCCGTCTGGACGCCCGAACAGGACCAAGCGCTGATCGCGGTCGCGCGCTGGCTCGAAACGCCGAGCGCGCCGCAGGTCTTTCGCCTGTTCGGCTTTGCCGGCACCGGCAAGTCGACGCTTGCCCGTCATCTCGCCGAACATGTCGACGGTGACGTCGCCTTTGCGGCGTTTACGGGCAAGGCGGCGCTCGTCATGCGCTCGAAGGGCTGCAAGGACGCGCGCACGATCCATAGTCTCATCTATCGCGCCACCGACAGCGAGACCGAGGAACCCTCTTTCGTAATCAACGACGATAGCGACGCGGCGCATGCGAAGCTCATCGTCATCGACGAATGCTCGATGGTCGACGAGGAGCTTGGCCGCGATCTCCTCTCCTTCGGCAAGAAGGTGCTCGTGCTCGGCGATCCGGCGCAATTGCCGCCGGTCAAGGGCGGGGGCTTCTTCACCGAAGCCGCGCCCGACGTGATGCTGCAAGAGGTGCATCGGCAGGCGGCGGACAATCCGATCATTCGGCTCTCGATGGCGATCAGGGCCGGCGAGGGCGTCGAGCAGGGCATTTTTGGAGAGACCCGAATCGTTCGCCGCGATTCGCTCGATCCCGCGCTCGTCACTGGCGCCGATCAGGTGCTCGTCGGATTGAACAAGACCCGCCGCGCCTATAACGCCCGCCTGCGCGAATTGCGCGGCTTTTCCGGCGAACTGCCGCAGTCCGGCGACAAGCTCGTCTGCTTGCGCAACAATCGCAAAAAGGGACTCTTGAACGGCGCGCTTTTTACGGTGCAGAGCGCCGGAGCCGTGCGCCGCGGCAAGGTGAGAATGCTGGTGACGCCGGAAGACGCCGAAGGCGTCAAATTTCAGCGGGTCGCCGTCATTCCGCAACTGTTCGGCGCCGAGAGCGACATCCCTTATGCGCTTCGCAAGGACTCGGACGAGTTCGATTTCGGCTATGCGCTCACCGTCCACAAGGCGCAAGGTTCGCAATGGGACGACGTGACGCTGTTCGACGAGTCCTTCGCCTTTCGCGAACATCGGGCGCGCTGGCTTTACACAGGCGTGACGCGGGCGGCGAAAAAGCTCACGCTGGTGATGTAATTTTTTCTATTCTGCGCCACGCAGGGTCATACGCTACGCTCGTCCCATGAGAAATTCGATTGAAGGGCTGGGGGTTGTCATTCCCAACGCGCGCAACGCGCGCGATCGGGAATCCAGAGCAAGACCAGCGTTCTTGGATCGTCTCTGGATTCCCGGTCAGGCCTTCGGCCCGCCGGGAATGATAGGCGCGGCGGCCAAGCGAAATTTGTGACTCACTTGCCCCAGGCGTCGATGGCGTCGGCAAAGACGCGCTCGCCCGATGGGCCTTTCTCCATATTGATCGTCGCCGCGCGGCCATCGGCAAGCTGCATTGGCAGATCGAGCGCCGCAAGAGATCTGAGCAGAAGAATATTGCGCGACTCGCGGTCGCCGCGCATCAGTCCGATGAGGAAATTGTTTTCGGTGATCGGCACGGGAATGCCGACGACTTTTTCTCCCGACTGGGCGTCGGAGCGTCGCATCTGAATCGGGCCGATCGCCTTTACGCCGCCAATCGGGCTGCCGGGCGCCACTGTGAACGACACGTTGATCGTATGCGACGCGGAAAGCGTCGCGTCGGTGTTCTTTCGAAACAGCAGCGACATTTTCAGCTTGGCATCGGGGATGTCGATGTCGCCGCGTATGGCCGATCCGACGGGCTCTCCGGGTCCGCCGACGTTCTCGAGGCGCCAGACGACCGAACCATTGTAGATTTTGTCGACCTTGGTCGGTTCGGCGAGCGAGCCAACCCACATTTCCGCTTTTTGCGCCACCGGCACGGCCGGGCTGCGCGGCGCGGCCGGCTTGACCGCCGCTCCCTGGCTTCCGACCCGATCATTGATCTTGCCGCTTTCAGGCGCGCTGCCGGCCGACTGCTCGGGTTTGAGTTTAGCGAGATCCTCAGGCTGTTCGCGAAGCTGCCAGGCGAGCGTTCCGACGATCGCCACGAGCGCAACGACAACGCCAGCGATGGACAAGGTCAATCGCAGCGAGCGTTTCGGCCTCGGCGCAGGCGGCAGCGGCGCGGGCGGCCGCTGGAATTCTCGCTGCGGGACTTCGCCTCTGCTCGCAGCGGACGAATAAGGCGCGTCGCGCCAATTCGACTCTTCGTTCTCAGCCGGCGCGCGCTCGGCTGGCATTGGGCTCGTGATCGAATGCGGCGCAAAACCTTCGGCGTGAGGTTGCGGCGCTTGCGCCTGCTTTACGGCGCTTTCAGTTTCGACTCGCTCGATCGCTTCTTCGAGCGCGCGGCCTTCCGCAGCGATGTCGGCTTCCGCAACCGGCGGCTGGATGCCGCGCAACTGGTTGAACAGCGCTTTGCGGGCGCGTTCGTACACCGCCTGGCGCGCGTCCGGCGTGGACTGCGGCAGAGCCGCCACCGCCCGCGAGATCAAAGAATGGTAGTCTGCCATGTCAGTTTATGAGCATTTCCGGCTTTGGGCGTCAATCCTGACGCCGCCAGAGTCCAGGAAAATCGGGGGATTCTGGGGCGCCGCGCATTTGCGGCGCGATGGGGCGGCGATTCCGCCGGACGTCGGTTAGCGCGCTCATGCCGCGCCATGCAAATTCGCCCTAAAATGACGAACACAAAGAAATATCCTTGCTGCGCAAGCCGCGCCTTATCCTGTTCGCGCGCGAACATCGGGGCGTAGCGCTTTGAAGTTTTGAAGCCGCTCAGCGGCGGCGAAAAGGCGATCAGATATGCGTCGGGTCGCGACCCGACCGCGCGGCGATCAGCCAGTAGATCGCCCCCGACACCGCGCCGGTGAGGAAAAACAGCAGAGCGATGCGCATTTCGAGGGGGTTCGCGTCACGGGCGCGGTCGAGTCCCTTCGCGGCGCGAACGATCCAAGGCGAAGCGCCAGCAAGCGTCCCGCTGACCCCCGAATACCCTAGGAGCGAGCGTGCGCCGGCGATTTCGCCGATCAACGCCGCGACGGCGAGGGGCGCGACGCAGGTGGCGATGACGATCGCCCAAACGATGACTCCGAATGTCGCCAGTGGATCGTTCAACTCTCCGGGGCGCATGTCTTCATCGAAGAAGTCGAAGAGGCCGGACAGCGCCGCCTCGATTCCCGCTTCGCGCATCGCCGGGTCCAGGAGCGATGAGACGAGCAGGAAACTGGCGCCCACGCCGACAGCGAGGAGGAAGCCGAAAGCCATGACGACGATTCGGCGAATCATCGGAGCCCTCTCTGGGACGTGCGCCAACCTATGGTTCGAGCACCGAATCCCAATAGAGGTAGTCCATCCAGCTTTCGTGCAGATAATTGGGAGGAAACAGCCGGCCGTTGCGATGCAGATCGGCGATTGAAGGCTGAAAAGGCGTCTGCGCCGGCGACATATGCGCCTCATGCGGCAGGCGGTCGCCCTTGCGCAAATTGCAGGGCGAACACGCCGCGACGACGTTCTCCCACGTCGTCGCGCCTCCTTTCGATCGCGGAATGACGTGATCGAACGTCAGTTCGTCATGTTCGCCGCAATATTGGCAGGTGAAACGATCGCGCAGGAAAACATTGAATCGCGTAAACGCCGGCTGCCGAGTCGGCCGCACATATTCCTTGAGCGACACGACCGAAGGCAGACGCATTTCGAAGCTCGGGCTTTTAACCGTCTTCTCGTATTCGGAGACGATGTTCACGCGCTCGAGAAACACGGCCTTGATCGCGTCCTGCCACCCCCAGAGCGAGAGCGGATAATAGCTCAGCGGCCGGTAGTCGGCGTTGAGCACCAGCGCCGGACAGGCTTGTGGCGAAACAGTTTGTTGACGAAAGTGAACGGTCACCCTGGCTGCCTCTCGGATTGAGGGGGCCTGATGGACCGCGCCAAGGTCCAGCCCTTTGCGACGGCGCATACTTTACAGGCACGACGACAGGCTTGTGAAGGCGCCGCGAAACAGCCAAGCCGCTTCGCATTTCGAGACTAAAAATGTTACTTGATAGGCAACTATGACAACTAAACTATCATGCTATCGTATATGTCGTCACCTATTCTGTGTTGAATGTCGGGTTAAGCTGACGCCGTTAGCGTATTGATGATTTATTTTTTGCTGTTGGCGAGGCGATTAGGGCTTCGAAGTCCGTGAATTATTCGAAGCGTCATAAGTGGCCGAGCTTTACGCTTGCCCGAGCGCGGCCGCCTATTGCCTACTTGTGGGGTGATTCGCCTTCTTCATACCGCCGATTGGCATCTGGGCGCGACTCTGCAGGGCTGGTCGCGCGAGGCGGAGCATCGCGCCGCGCTGGCGCAGCTCGTCGCGATCGCGAAGCAGCGGGCGGTCGACGCGATCATCGTCGCTGGCGATGTTTTCGACAGCCTCAATCCGTCCGCCGACGCCCAGCGGCTGCTCTACGACACCTTGCGCGACTTGCGCGCCGCCTGTCCGCATGCGCGCATCGCGCTCGTCGCCGGCAATCATGATCCGGCGGCGCGGCTCGAAGCGCCGCGCGCCCTGTTCGAGATGGCGGATGTGATTTCGATCGGCGCATTCGCGCGCCGCGACGGCGTTTTCGATGCGCGCGCCCATCTGTCGCCAATCCGTGACGCGAAGGGACGAGTCGGCGCGCATCTGCTCGCGTTGCCCTATCCGCGCGCGGCGGACTTGCCGCTAGTTTGCGACGGCGCGGACGGCGCCGTGCGCGCGGCCTATCGCGAGGCGGTCGACAGCGCCCGGCGGGAGATGGGCCAGGGGGAGACCGGCATGGCGCCGCTCGTCGTCACCGGCCATCTTCATGTCGCCGGCGGGCTTGAGTCGGAAGGGTCGGAAAGACGCATTCTCGTCGGCGGCGAACATGCGGTTCCGCCTGACATATTTTCGCCCGACATCGCTTATGTCGCGCTCGGCCATCTGCATCGGCCGCAGTCCGTCGGCCGCGAGACGATCCGCTATGCCGGATCGCTCATTCCGATGTCGAAGACCGAAATCGACTATGCGCATGGCGTCAGCATCGTCGATATTGACGATTCCGGCGCCGTCACGGTCGAACATGCGCCTTTCAGCCGTACCGTGCGACATCTGCGCACGCCCGCGACGGGCGCTCTGGCGATCGCCGAACTTGAACCTGCGCTTCAGGCGCTCGATCTCGATGAGTCGGCGCCGATCGAGAATTGGCCTTTCGTGCATCTCGCCATCAAAGTCGAGGGTCCGGCCGTGGGTGTGAAAGCCGAGGTCGACGCCATTTGCGAAAAATTTCCGCTGCGCGTGGTGTCGATGACCGTCGAACGGCCGCAAGCGCTGGCGCCTGCGGCGGCGCCGCTGCGCCTTGCGGAACGCAAGCCTGCCGATTTGTTTCGCGAGGCATTTGAGCAGACTCACGGCGTCGCGCCGACAGACGACCATCTCGACTGTTTCGAGCGTCTTCTGCAGGAGGGGTGATCGTGCGCATTCTGGCGATCAGAGGGGCCAATCTCGCCAGTCTCGCCGACCCCTTCGTCATCGACTTCGACAGCGAACCCCTGCGTTCGGCGGGACTTTTCGCCATCACCGGCGAAACTGGCGCCGGCAAATCGACAATTCTCGACGCGATCTGTCTCGCGCTCTACGACAAATTTCCGCGCGTCGCGGCGTCCGGCGCGAGCGAAGGCGCGCCCGACCCCTCGGGAGAGACGCTGGGCGCTGGCGACCCGCGGGCGATTCTGCGTCGGGGCGCCGGCCGCGGCTTCGCCGAGGTGGATTTCATCGGCAAGGACGGGCAGCGCTATCGGGCGCGCTGCGACCTACAGCGTGCGCGCGGCAGAGCGGCGGGCGCATTGCAGAAGCGCGGACGGTCGCTGTTGCGCATCGACGACGCCGGCGCAATCGTCGCGGCGATCGAAAGCGGCATAGAGCCCGTTAACGCCCGCATCGTCGAACTGACCGATCTCACCTTCGATCAGTTTCGCCGAACGGCGCTACTTGCGCAGGGCGAATTCGACGCCTTTCTGCGCGCCGACGCCAAAGAGCGGGCCGAGCTTCTCGAAAAGATCACCGGCGCCGAAATCTATGGCCTCTTGTCGAAGCGCGCCTTCGAGCGCGCGCGCGAGGCGCAGCAGGCGGCCGCGCTTGTCGAACGCAGTCGCGCCGAGATCGGCGTGATGTCTGAAGACGAACGCGCCGCGGTTGACGTGGAAGTCGCCGCGATCGATAGCGAACGCGCCGAAGTCGCCATGCTTCGCAGCGAGACGATGACGGCGCTCGGCAAGCTCGACGCCTTGGCGCAGGCGCAAGTGAAGCTCGGGCAGGCAATGGCGGCGCGCGCCGAAGCTTTGCGCAAGTTTGAGGGCTTGTCGCAGGAGCGCGAGACGCTTGCAGCGCTGGCGAAGGTTGAACCGCTGCGCGCGCCTTGCGATGAATTGCGCCGCGCCGACGACGCAAAAGAACAGGCGGCGCGCGCCGCCATGGAGGCCAAGGCGCAGGCGAAAGCGGCGCAAGAGAATTTCGCCGCTCATGACGCGCAGGCGCGATTAGCCATGCAAGATTGCGCCGCGGCGGACGCAGACATCGCCCGATTCGCGCCGATCTGGAGCGAGGCGGCGTCGCTTGATTCGCGCATCGCCAATCTGGCGAGCGAGGAAGAAAAGGCGCGCGGCGTCGCTGAAGACGCCGCATCGCGCGCGTCGGAGAAGCGCGCCGAACACGCCGATGCGGTCGCACGGCTCGCCGACGTTCAAACTGAGAAGCAGGCGGCGAACGCCGAACTCCAGAGGCTCGCGCCGGCGCGCCCGCTCAGCGAACGCTGGCAGGAGATCGAGGAGTGGCTGACGAAGCGAGGCGAGCTTTCGCAAGCCAAGCGCGTATGTGACGACGCGATGGCGGAGGCCGTCGCCGAACTCGGCCGCAGCGAAGCGACGCTTGCCGAATTCGACTCGCGCGATGCGCAGGATCGGGCGGCGAGCGAGAAGCTCGCGACGCAGATTGACGAGCGCAATCGCGCGCTTCTCGCGCTCGATGAGCCGGCTTCGCTCATGCGCGACGACGCCCTTTCGGCCTCTGCCCAGCTCATCGAAGCCCTGCGTCGGCAGGCGCGCGCCTATGACGAGGCCGACGTCGCGGCAGCGTCGGCGCAACGGGATATTGCGCGCAGCGCCGAGAGCGAAGCCGCGCTTCGACAGAAATTGGAAGAGTTGCGCGCGACTCGCGCGCAATATGGCGCGCAGAACGCCGACGCCGAGCGCTTGGGCGAACTGGCGGACGCTGCGGCTGATCCTCATGCGCTGCGATTGCGCGCGGCGCTGAGCGAGGATGCGCCATGTCCGGTCTGCGGCGCGCGCGACCATCCTTTCGCCGAAGCGCAAGACGCCGCGCACGCATTGATCGAAGAGCTGCGCGCACGGCGTAATGAGTCACGACGCGCGCTCGCCAAACTGGACGAAGAGGCGGTTGCGCTAAGCGCGCGCGCCGCTGAGGCGCAAGCGCGTCACGCGGACGCGTCGCGACGCGCGGCAGAAGCATTGTCGGCGCGCGCGCGTGCGGAAGGTGAATATGCCTCGGCGCTCGGCGATGATTGCGCGCGAAACATTCTTGCCGAATTCGCGCCGCCGGCTTCGGTTGCATCAGGCTCGCCGCGGCTGGATGCATTGGCGAAAGAGGTTGTGGCGGCGCGAGATGCCGTTGCGCAAAAGCTTCTCGCTGCGCGCCGACTGCGCGAGGAACGCGATCGACTGCGCGGCGCGCGCGAGGAGATGCGTCAGGCTCTGGACGCACGCCAGGAAGAGCGCGCCACGCTCGCCAAGATGCTCCAGTCGGCGCGCGAGACGCGCGGCCGCACGGAGGCGCAAAGCGCCGGATTTTTCGAGCGCCTGGAGTCGATCGACCGCGCGCTTGCGCCTTTTTTGGAGCTTTGCGAGCTTTCGGCCGTTGACATCGATCGCGACGCGGCTTCGGCGCGCCGGGCGCTCGAATGCGCTGGCGCGCAATACCGAAAGGCGTCGGCGCGATCGGATGAGCTCGGCGCGGCGGTCGCCGCGATCAGTCTCACGACGGAGCGCCTCGCCGCTGAGTCGGACGCTTCATGCGCCCGAGCGGCCGACGCCATAGCTGATCACTGGGCGCGCGCTGAGAGTCTCGCCGATGCGCGAAGCGAACGCGCGCGCCTTCTCAACGGCGAAGCGACGGCCGCGCATCGCGGCCGTATCGAGGGCCGCGACAGGGCGGCTGTTCGGCAGCGCGAGGAAGCGCGCGAAGGATTGGCTGAAGCGCAGCAAGCGAAGGCCGCATGTGAGGCGAGTCTTTCTCATCACGCCAGCGCTGAAGAGGCTGCGACGACTCGCGCCGAGGAGGCGCGGTCGGCTTTTGCGGCGGCGCGCGAAGCCGCTGGTTTCGATGAGGCGACGGCGGCGCAGCTTCTTGCGATATCGGGCGAAGGGCTGGTGGAGCTGCGGCGCGCCGTTCAGACGGCGGAAGCTGAGCGATCGGCGGCCGAGGTTGCAGTGACGGAGCGGCAGACGGACCTTGAGGCAGCGCGCGCCGTCGCGCCGGCCGAGATATCGCGTGAGGCGCTCGCCGACCAGGAGAAGGTCGTCTCCAGCCGTCTTGACGAATTATCAGCGCGGCTCGGCGCGTTGCGCGAGCGTCGCGCGAGAGACGATGAGGCGCGCGAACGCGCCGCCGCGCTGGGCGAGGAGTTCGAAGCGGCGTGCACAAAGGCCACGCTCTGGAGCGAGATCAGCGAAGCCATCGGCTCGGCGAGCGGCGACAAGTTCCGCCGTTTCGCCCAGGCCGCGACGCTGGAGCATCTTGTCGCCCTCGCCAATCAGCGGCTGAAGCTGCTCGCGCCGCGATACGCTCTCGAGCGCTCGGGCGAGGCCGGCGCGCTTGGCCTCCAGATCGTCGATCGCGATCTTGGCGACGAGCGCCGCTCGACGCGCTCGCTTTCGGGCGGAGAGCGCTTTCTCGCGTCGCTGGCGCTCGCGCTGGCGCTGGCTGGCCTGGAAGGGCGCAATTCCTTCGTCGACACGCTGTTCATCGACGAAGGCTTCGGCGCGCTGGATTCGGCGACCCTCGACATCGCTGTCGACGCGCTGGAGACGCTGCAGGGGCAGGGGAGGCGGGTTGGCGTGATCAGTCACGTCGATTCCCTGCAGCAGCGGATCGCGACGAAAATCTGTGTCGAGCGCCGTGGCGGGGGCGTCAGCGTCGTCCGGCTGCGCGCGCCGGAACAGGGATAAGATTCGCCCGCTCCAGGCGCTGAAATTTGGAAACGAGATCGAGAAAAAAAAGACTTGGCTGTGACCTGAGAGCCACAAAAAACAAGGATCAATCGAAAAAACTGTTGCAGCGGCGCCACAAGCCCTTGCTCTTGCATCGTCACATTCCGTCCACCGCCACAATTGTCACGGCTCTGTCATCCAGCGTCGGCTTCACTGTCGCCCGAAAGTTAACCGGGGGACTAAACCTATGAAACTTGGAGTTGGACAACGCGCGCTCGCCATCGCAGCGTTCGGCTTATTTACAACGGCTTCGGCTATTCCGGCCGCGGCTGACACCGCGACCGAAATCCGCGAATTGAAGGAGCGGCTGAAGCAGCTCGAGGCGATGGTCGCCAAGCAGAATGTCGCGGTGAAGCGGGCGACGAATGTCGCGAACGCCGCTCAGGCGCATGTCAGCAAGGACGGCCACGGCCATCGGCCGCCGCCGCCGGTCTTCGTCAGCTTCAGGAACGGCCTGTTCGTCGAGACCGAGGACAAGGCCTACAGCTTCAAAGTCGGCGGCCGCGTCCAGGTTGACGGCGGCGGCATCAACACGCCGATCGGCCTTGCGCCCAACTATGGTTACAAGGGCCAGGCAGGCATCCGTCGCGCGCGTCTCGAAGTTGAAGGCGTTGCCGCGAAAATCTGGTTCTACAAGCTGCAATATGACTTTGCCGGCTCGGGGTTAGCCGGCATCCGCGACGCTTATATCGGACTGAAGGTTCCGAACAGCGAACTTCCCTACGCCACCAGTCCAGTGTGGATCCACGTCGGCTCGACGTACGAGCCGTTCAGCCTGGACGCGATGAACTCATCGAAATATATCGATTTCATCGAGCGCCCGATGTCGGTCCCGGGCTTCGCCCCCTTCCGTCATATTGGCGTCTCCGCCGCGAGTCACGGCGACAACTGGACGGCCAGGGCGGGCGTTTTCACGGCGAGCTTCGAGGACGCCAACTTTGCTCCCACTTTGATCAGCGCTCCGGCGACTTTCTGGGCGCCGGTGCCACGCGGCGGCGGTCAGTATTTCGATGTGACCGGCCGTTTGACTTATGCCCCGATTAAAACCGAGCATGAGGTTCTCCATCTCGGCGTCGCCGGTCGTTATCACCAGCCGAATGACGCCACTGGAGCCAGCGATGACCGCATGCTGCGCGTCGGCAACCGCGAGCGTTCTGAGGCGAACATCCTCGGCATGCAAACGCTGGGCACGCCCGACCTTTCTTGCGGCTCCAGTGGGTTCCCGCTTGGCGGAATTCCTGGGAACGCTGTTTTCAGCAACACAGCCAATGTCGGTGGCGTGCCGGGCAAATGCGTCAACAATGAAGTCCAGTACGGCTTCGAACTGGCCGCCGCGTGGGGACCGCTCTCGTTCCAGGGCGAATATATCGGCATGCAGGTCAACCGTAACCCCAGCAAAATGCTGCAGTCGGCGATCCTGGGCAACTTTACGCCGGGCGGCTCCTCGGCCTATTTCAACGGTTTCTATGGATACGGTCAGTGGTACATCACCGGCGAGGAGCGCGCCGAAGCATACAGCGTGAAGGACAAGAATGGCGCGTCCTTCGAGCAGATCAAAATTCTCCACCCCTTCAGCAAGGGCGGTCCTGGCGCTATCAGCGTCGCCGCGCGATACAGCGCGATGAATCTCAACAGCGGTCGCTGGTCGGGTTCGGGCCTCTACAACATGCTGACCTTTAGCCAGTTCGTCTTGCAGAATAATAACGCTACCGCGGTGATCGCCAATCAGGCGGGCATCGCCGGCGGCCGCCAGGAGAACACGACTTTAGGCATCAACTGGTATCCGGACAATGGCTTCCACTTCCAGGCCAACTGGACTCATGTGCTGCATTGGTCCGCTCCGCTGCAAGGACCCTCTGCGTTGGGGTATTCGGCAGCTGGTCTAGTTCCGTCACCATTGCTGGCCCTTCAGGGAAGATATCAGAGCCAATCGCATCCTGATCTCTTCGAAGTCCGCGCTCAGGTTTACTGGTAGACGCAGCAATCTCTCTCTGTCTCTCTCAGTTGGCCCGCCGAGCTTTTGGCCCGGCGGGCCTTTCCTTGCACGCTGGCTCAAGGCCGGCCCGCCGCCCCAAGCTGAGAAGGCGGTAACAATTCATTAAGGTTAACATTTCATTGTCGCTGCCGAACGCAAATGGAAGCGCGAGGCGGGACTTTGGCCAGTCGGCGAGCGATGCGAGCACTCGGCTTGGCGACGCTCGGCGCGTTACTCTCGCCGGGCGGCGCAATGGCGACCGACAGCGCCACTGAAGAGCGCTTGCGCAAGCTTGAAGCGGAGATCGCCAGGCTTCGTCCGCTGGAGGCGGAGGTCGCCAGATTGCGGCGCGAGGCGCGCGGCTCGAAAGCGCGGGCGGGAAGCGCGACCAATGTCGCCAATGCCGCAGTGGCCAAGAATGGCTCGCCCGCTCCGGCGCCGCGACCGCCGGTATTGATCAGCTTCAAGAACGGGCTTTTCGTCGAAACCGAGGACAAGGCGTATAGTTTTAAGGTCGGCGGCCGGGTTTTGATCGATGGCGGCGGCATTTCCCTGCCGCTTAACGGTTTCGACAATCAGGTCGGCGGACGGCAACTGCGCCTGGAAGTCGATGGAACGGCCGCGAACATCTATTTCTATAAGCTGCAATATGACTTCGCGGGAAGCGGCCAGATAACCGGCAACAACCAGGTGCAGGGCGGCATTCGAGACGCCTATTTCGGCATCCGGAGCCCTCTGCTTACGCTGCCCTTCGCCAAAGATCCGGCCTATGTCATGGTCGGCAGCATGTTCGAGCCCTTCAGCATCGAGGCGCTCAATTCCTCAAAATATCGCGACTTCATCGAACGTTCGCTCGCCGTCGACACCTTCCAGCCCGATCGTCACATCGGCCTTGCGGTGGGCGCTTATGGCGACGACTGGACGTTCAAGGCCGGCATTTTCAGCACCAGCTTCGCCGATGCGAGCCTAAACCCGGCTCGCGGCTATCCGGCCACTTGGGGAATTCCGCGACTTTATATTCCCAATGCCGGCGGCGGCCCTGCATTCGCCTCAAACACCACTTGGTGGCGGGCGACCGGGGGCGGACAATATTTTGATCTTACCGGCCGCTTGACCTACGCGCCGATCCACACCGAACATGATCTCATTCATGTCGGCGCCTCCGGTCGCTATCACCAGCCAAACGACGCCACTGCGGCGAGTGATGATCGCGTGCTGGCGCTGGGCAATCGCATCAGATCGGAAGCCAATATTCTCGGCCAGGGACTCATCGGCACGCCTGATCTCTCCTGCGGCGTGATTGTGGGTCCCATCCCACAAAATATTTTCAACAGCTCCGCCTTCTCGGGCAAATGCACCAAGAACGTGGAATCCTTTGGCTTGGAGTTGGCGGCGTCGCACGGGCCGTTCAGCGTTCAGGCCGAATATTTCGGCGCATTCTACAATCGCGACCAATCTGCGATCAATCGAGCGACCTATCTGACCGGGGCTCAGGCGGCCACCGGCGTCATTCCCGTGACTGGCGCTCTCGTTCCCTTCAATCCTGGCGGGCGGTCCGCCTATTTCGACGGCTATTACGTCCAGGGAACCTATTGGATCACAGGCGAGGAACGCGCGCAGTCCTATGAGATGCACGACAAGAACGGCGTGTCTTTCGGACAGCTAAAGATCAAGAATCCGCTCAGCGCCGGCGGTTGGGGGGCATGGGGATTAGCGGCGCGGTTCAGTTCCGTCGACCTCAACAACGGGCCGTACAATGGAAACACGCTCTACAACCTGCTCGCTTTGACGACATTTGTGGCGCCGAACCCTCTCGCGCGGACATATATCGCGAACGCCGGGATCAACGGCGGTCGTCAGCAGGACCTTACGCTTGGCGTCAACTGGTATCCCGACGCGGGCCTCGCATTTCAGGCGAATTGGACGCGGGTGATGAACGTCGTCGCGCCACTGAACCTCTACAATGGCGGCCAGTTCCCCACATTGCTCGGCGCCAATTACACAGGCGCGCATCCCAATCTGTTTGAAATGCGCGCCAAGGTCTATTGGTAGGCGGATGCGGCGCCAGGACACAGGCCGTCGAGCCCAAGACTCGACGCCGATGACCGGCGGGCTTTTCTTTGCGCGTTCGGGGATGATATGATTGATAACAACTGAAATCCCAAAGGGGGCGTGCGAGTTCATCGATGAGGTCGCTCGTGACGACGCTCAGGCGATTGGTCCGGCGTCCATTTCCCCGGCGCTACGGCTTGAGAACGCGCATGAACCGATATGACCGCCAGCCTCAGCCCGCTGAAGAGGCCGTCGTCGAATATCTCGACGGCGAATATCGCGTGCGCAAGCCCGGCGCCTACGTCCGCTGCGCAGTGACGGGGGAGCCGATCCCGCTCGAGGATCTGCGCTACTGGAACGTCGATCTGCAGGAGCCTTATAGCGGCCCGCACGCCAAGCTGATGCGTCTCGGCGTCAAGAAGCCCGATTAGGGATTGGCGCGGCGCGTTTCTTTTTCGCCAAAAAGCCTGTCGAGCGCTTCGTCCAATACGACTGCGTCGTCAAATGCGAGAGCGACGGGAAGCGCATCAACGCCGAGCGTCGCGATCTCGTCTCCCATTCGGGCCGCATCCTTTTCCGTTGTGACGAGGCGTGCGCCATGCGCTTGCCGCAACTTCGACAGCGTCGCACAATCCCGCTTCGTGAATCGACGGTGATCGTCAAAGGTAAGCCGCGCCGCGACTTCGGCGCCGCATTTTTCCAATGAGTTAAAAAATTTCTCGGGTCGAGCAATGCCGGCAAAGGCCACGACGCGAACGCCTCTTATCGCTTCAACCGCATCGGGGTCGGGCGCCAGATGCGCGGCGACGATAGGCTTGTTGGCGCGCGCGGCGATATCGCGGCCCCGTGCGCCGTCGCCAATGACGACCAGAATGTCCGCCGCCGCAAGCTGCGCGTCGAGCGGCGCGCGCAAAGGTCCGGCAGGCATGCAGCGGCCGTTGCCGGCGCCATAGTCCGAGTCGATGGCGATCAGCGTCAGGTCGGGCGCGATGCGACGGCTGTGAAGGCCGTCATCGAGCACGACCACGCTGGCCCCCAGTCGCTGCGCCAGGGCTGCGCCAGCGAAGCGGTCGGCGCCGACGATCGTCGGCGCGGCGCGTGCGAGCAGCAGCGCTTCGTCGCCGACGTCGTCTGCATCGTGCCGATCCGGATCGACGGCAAAGGACGAAGCTTCGCTGGGCTTGCGGCCGTAGCCGCGCGTCAGAATCGCAGGCTGCTCGCCCGCAGCGAGAAGACGTTGCGCGAGGGCGATCGCGAGCGGCGTCTTGCCGTCGCCGCCCGCCGTCAGTCCGCCCACCACGACGACCGGCAGATTAGCGTGCGGCGCGACGCGCGCCAGCCTCCTGCGGGCGACGCCGCCATAAAGGGCGCCGAGCGGAGAGAGAATGCGCGCCGCCGCGCAATCATCGCGCCAAAAGCCGGGCGTGCGCATCTCAATGAGCGCGAGGGCGCGCGACGCTCATTGCTGGGCAACCGCCAATTGCGCGAGATAGGGCTCGACGGCGTTCATGATTCCGCGCGAGGCGCCGCCCAGCCTCTCGACCGTTTCCGCCGCGGCGCGCCCCATCTTGCGCATGCGCGCCGGCTCGGTAAGGAGATAATGCGCGGCCCGCGCCACCGATGCGGCGTCCGAGACGCGCGCGGCCGCTTTTGCCGCCGCGAGCTCATTGTAGACCTCCGAGAAGTTTTCGACATGGGGGCCATGGAGAATGGCGCAGCCGAGCTTTGCCGGCTCGATCGGATTTTGTCCGCCGCCGGGCAGCAGCGACTTGCCCATCAGGACGACTCCGACGCTTCGGAAAACGAGGCCAAGTTCGCCGACGCGGTCGACGACATAGACGTCGACCTCGCGCCGCGGCTCAGCCTCTTGCGAACGCAGCGCGGCGTTCAGTCCTCTGGCGCGGGCCGCTTCGACGATCTCGGCGGCGCGCTCACGGTGGCGCGGCGCGATGATCGTCAGCAGCGACGGCGTCTTGACGGCCATTTCGACATGCGCGTCGAGCACAATGTCCTCTTCGCCGGCATGAGTGGAAACCGCCGCCCAGGCCGGCCGCGCTCCAATCGCGCCGTTGAATTCGGCAAGCTTCGCAGAATCGGCGGGCGGCGGCGGAACGTCGAATTTGAGATTGCCGGCGACGCGCACGCAACGCGCGCCGAGCGCCAGGAATCGGGCGGCGTTATCCGAGTCCTGCGCGAGGCAGAGATCAACGGCGCCGAACACGGATTTCGCCGCGCCGGGAATGGCGCGCCAGCGCTCGGCGGATTTGCGCGAGATGCGGGCGTTGGCGAGAACCAGCGGCGCGCCGCGCGCACATACCGCCGCGACGATATTGGGCCACAGCTCCGACTCCGCGAAGACCGCGATGTCCGGACGCCAATGATCGAGAAATCGCTCGATGAATTTGGGCGCGTCGAGCGGCGCATATTGATGGAAGGCGCCTGCCGGCAGGCGCGCGCTGAGAACCTGCGCGGAAGAAACCGTGCCGCTCGTGACGAGCACTTCGAGTCCGCGCTGAATGAAACGGTCGATCAGCGGCAGCAGCGACAGGGTTTCGCCGAGGCTCGCGCCATGCAGCCACACGAGTCGTCCGCCGGGACGGGGGCGATGCGATTCGCCCATGCGTTCGGCTAGTCGTTCAGGATCTTCCCTGCCATGTCTTGCTCGCCAGTTGAGCAGAGCGCTGGCGAAGGGAGTCGCCGCTATCGTCGCCAGCCGGTACAATTTCAGAAGCGACATGTTTCCTGTCTATTCGGAATCGTTCCAGGTCTGCACGGGCTCAATGACCGCGCCTTCTCCGCGCGTCGCGGCCATCTCTGGAAGCATGATTCTATTGCTCGGCAAAGCGGCGAATTTAGGAAACGATTATAGCTCCTCCACGTCGGGATCGAGCAGCCGATAGAGGTGGACCACGAAATAACGCATATGCGCATTGTCGACCGTCGACTGGGCTTTCGCCTTCCAAGCCGCGAGCGCGCTGTCGTTGTCCGGATAAATGCCGACGATGTCGAGCTTGCTGGGATCACGGAAAGCGACGCCGTCGAGCGTCTCCAGCTCGCCGCCAAATACAAGATGCAACAATTGTTTTTCTTTTTTTGGCGTGGTCGCCTGCGTCGCCTTGTTCATAATTTTCCTTCCAGCGCCTCCCGCGCCAGCGCGAGGCTTTCGTCAAACAGCGATTCCGGCGCCGCGATAAGCATGTCGCGGGCGAGCGAGGCGCGATTATAGGTGAGCGCAACGCCTTCAGGCTCGCTTAGCATGGCGTCCGCCTCTGCGAGGATAACGTCTGCGGCGGCGATGTCCCAGTCGCGCGCATTGGGCGCGGCGACAACAATATCATGCCGGCCGGAGGCGATGTCGGCAAGCCGCAACGCCAGCGAGGGCGTGCGCGGCGCCATGACGAATCCCAGCGGCGATGCCGCCAGTTGGTCCCGAATCGCGCGAGGCGCGACGAGCGCCGCGCCCGAGATTTTCGCGCGCTGGGGGGCGCGGATCGGAGAGGCGTTGAGAAAGGCGCCGAGTCCGCGCGCGCCGACATAGGTTTCTCCCAGAGCCGGCGCGTGGATGACTCCGGCCACCGGCCGGCCGCCAACGACGAGAGCGACGGAAACCGACCAGCGCGCGTCGCCTCGCTTGAAGGCGTGCGTTCCATCGATCGGGTCAACGATGATCACTGAATCGCGCTCGAGGCGATGGCCGTTGTCGGCGGATTCTTCAGAGAGCCACGCCGCCTCCGGCGCGAGCTGCGCCATCTCGTTGAAAAGGAACCGATCGACGGCGAAATCCGCTTCGGTGACCGGCGAGCCGCCGCCCTTGTATGACACGGCGGCGCTCGTCGGCGCGCCCGGACGGAAATAGGCCATGGCGATGTCGCCTGCGCGGCGCGTGACGCTTTCGAGTTGTGGAAGAAAAGCGGCGAGTTCCGCCTGGCTGAAGCCCATCATAGGGAGGAGTAGGTGAGGCGCCCGGCGCACGCAAGCGGGCCCGTTGCGCAGAATAGGAGCAATTTGATCGAATCCATTTTCCTGGAGTTCACCCTCATCGTCTAAATCCAGCGTCAAAGCAATGATTTACGACATGTTCACCAGGCTTTTTAGCGCCTTTCCGGCAAGGCTGCGGCAATATCGGCGCCGAGAAGGAATTCAAGCCTTAAGGAGTGACCCATGGTTGAGGCCGAGATCGCGCGTAAGATCGAAGACAGCGTCTATGTTCAACGCGACCGGCGCGCCGATGGCGGCGCCCGCCGCATCCGGATGACGCGGGAGGACGTGCTGATCGCTCGCCGACTGAGCGGCGTCGCAATGGTCATCTCTGTGCCGGTTGCCGCCTATCGCGGCGTCGCCCTCGACGTGCAGCCGGCCGGAGACGGATCGCCGCGCTACGTCCTGTCGCTGACGCATAGCGACCCAGACCTCGATATTCTTCTCGGCGAGACTGAGGATTGCGGGTCCGTCGCCGCCGACTGGCGCTATTGGGCGTCCTGGCTCGGGCTGCCGCGCTTGACGGAAGAGGAGGGCGAATTGCGCGCGCTCGACGGGGCCGCCGAAGACGCCGCCGCCGTTTCGGCGCGCCGCCGCGGCGACGCCAATGTCCGCCAGCGCCGCCCGCGATTTCTCTTTCGCCGTAAGGGCGGCGATCCCGGACGCGCCAAGATGGTCCATGCGCAAGAGCGCGAGATCATTTCCTATGAATAAGCCGTCTTGCGTTCGGCTAAGTCGACGCCTCTGAATCGGTCACAGGACTTTGCGAGCCAGGAGGCTCGCGGTCCAAATGCGGCGCATCAGGCACCGCGAGCCTCCAGGCTCGCTGGCTTCGAACCGGACGTAGCGCTTAGTTCGCGGCGCCGACTTAGCTCGCGCCAAGTACCTCCTTTGCAAAACCCTCGCGGATTTCCTGCTCTTTGAGCTTCCTGCCGATGAAGACGAGGCGCGATTCGCGCTTCTCGCCTTCCTTCCATTCGCGCTGCAAATCGCCGTCGAGAATCTGATGGACGCCCTGGAAGACGAAGCGCCGCGGCTCGTTGTTGAAGGCGATGATTCCCTTGCTGCGGAGAATGTCCGGCCCTTCGCGCTGAATGAGGTCATTGAGCCAAGGAACAAAGCGTTCGGGATCGACAGCGCCTTCGTGGCGGATCGAGATCGAATGCATCTCGTCATCATGGAAATGCGTCAACCCGGTGTGAGGCGCATGATGATGCTCATCATGATGGTCATGATGATGTTCATGATGATGATCATGGCCGCAGTCTGGACCGCATTCATGATCATGGTCGTGATGGGCGTGATCGTGATCGTGGTCTTCTTCTGCCGATTCGAGGAAGGCCGGTTCGATTTCAAGAATGCGGTCGAGGTCGAAGGCGTTGCGCTCCAAGACCGCCTGCAGGGGAACGTCCGACCGAACCGTGCGATGCAGCGCGGCGTATGGATTGATCGCGCGGATGCGGCCCTCGACTTCGGCGAGTTCGTCATCTGAAACGAGATCTGTCTTGTTGAGAACGATCACGTCGGCGAAGGCGATCTGACTTTTCGCTTCAGGCGCGTCCTTCAACCGCTCGCCAAGCCATTTGGCGTCGGCGACGGTCACCACCGCGTCGAGCCGCGCCGCCTCTTTAACGTCGGCGTCCATGAAGAACGTCTGGGCGACCGGCGCCGGATTGGCGAGTCCTGTCGTCTCGACGACGATCGCGTCGAACTTGCCGCGGCGGCGCATTAGCCCTTCGAAAATGCGGATGAGATCGCCGCGAACGGTGCAGCAGATACAGCCGTTGTTCATCTCGAAAACTTCTTCGTCGGCGCCGACCACAAGATCATTGTCGATGCCGATCTCGCCGAATTCATTGACGATGACGGCGTAGCGACGACCGTGTTGCTCGGTGAGAATGCGATTAAGCAGCGTCGTCTTGCCGGCGCCGAGATAGCCGGTGATGACAGTGACGGGGATTTTGTCGGTCAATGCGGCTTGCTCCAGTTTGTATCGCCCCCTCCCTGTCCCTCCCCCGCAAGCGGGAGAGGGAACCCTAACGATCGGCTATTCGCGAATCTCTCTGTGAAGCGCCGGGCCTGCTCCCTCTCCCACGAAGTGGGGGAGGGGTGGGGAGGGGGCGGCTACGGCGCTAGGGCTTTGGCGAGTTGTTTCACATTATGGCGCATCATGTCGATATAGGTTGCGCCGTCGCCTTTTGCGTCGGACAAGGCGTCCGAATAGAGCACGCCGCCCATGCGGGCGCCGGTCTCGCTGGCAATCCTTTTGGCGAGGCGCGGATCGGCGATATTCTCGAGGAACACCGCCGCGACCTTATGCGTCCTGACCGCGTCGATGATTTTGGCGACATCGCGGGCGCTGACCTCGGCTTCGGTCGAAACGCCTTGCGGCGCGATGAATTCGACCCCGTAGCGCGCCGAAAAATAGCCGAAAGCGTCATGGGTCGAAACCACGCGGCGACGCTCCTTCGGGAGAGCATCGATCGCCTGCCTGATTTCGCCGTCGAGCGCGTCGAGCTTGGCGAGATAGGCGTCGGCGTTCGTCTTATAGACTTGCGCGCCTTCGGGATCGGCCGCGATCAGAGCGTCGCGAATGGCCTCGACGTAGATTTTCGCGTTCGCCACATCCTGCCAGGCATGCGGATCGACTCCCTCTTCGCCATTGCGCGCGGCGACGCCTTTGCCTAGCGTAATGACTTCGCCTTTGCCTTTGGCCGCGGCGATCAGACGTTCGAGCCAGCCCTCGAAACCAAGCCCGTTGACGAAAATCAGCCGGGCCTGGGCGATGCGGCGGCCGTCGGCGGGACTGGGCTGATAGACATGGGCGTCTCCGTCCGGTCCGACGATCGTGGCGACCGAGACCCGGTCGCCGCCGACCTCGCGGACGAGATCGCCGATGATCGAAAAGCTGGCGACGACCGGAATTTTCTTCGTTTCCGCCTGCGACGGCGCGATAAGCGCGACGAGGGAAAGCGCGAGCGCGCGACGGCGTGTGAGCATCGCTTTATCCTTCAAGATGCCGGCGCGGCCGTTTCAATCGCAACAAGCCGCCGGCGCGGCCGAAAATCATCGAGACAAAATAGATGACGCCGGCGGCGAGAATGATCGCCGGTCCAGTCGGCGCGCTGGTCTCATTGGAGAAGACGAGACCAAAGTAACAGCAGAGCGCGCCGATCGCCGCGGCGAGCGGCAGGGCGATCGCGAGATCGCGCGTCCATAAGCGCGCTGCGGCGGCGGGAAGCATCATCACGCCGACCGCCATCAGCGTGCCGAGCGCCTGAAAGCCGGCGACGAGATTGAGCACCACCAGCGCAAGGAAGAGGAAAGGCATGAATTCGCCGAAGGCGCTCGTCTGGCGCAGAAACAGCGGGTCGAGCGTGTCCATCACCAGCGCCCGATAGAAGAGCGCCATCAGGACGAGCGTCACGGTCGAGACGCCAACGAGCATCAACAGCGCCGCGTCGTCGAGGCCGACGACCGAACCGAACAGCACATGAAGCAGATCGACGTTCGAGCCGCGCAGCGACACCAGCGTGACTCCGAGCGCCAGTGACACGAGATAAAAGGCCGCGAGCGAAGCGTCCTCGCGCAGCGTGGTAAATCGCGACGCCGCGCCCGCGGCGAGCGCCACGACGAGGCCGGCGACGAGACCGCCGAAGGTCATCGCCGGCAAGGAGAGACCGGCGACGAGATAGCCGACGGCGGCGCCGGGCAGGATGGCGTGCGAGAGCGCGTCGCCGGCGAGCGACATGCGCCGAAGGATCAGGAACACGCCAAGCGGCGCTCCCGACAGAGCGAGCGCCAGCGAGCCGACGAGCGCTCGCCGCATGAATTCATAATCAGTAAAGGGCGTGACGAAGACGTCAGTGAACATGGAGCTTATCTTCGGCGCCGTGATCGTTGTCGCGGAGACATTCGCCAGCGGCTTCGTCGAAGGCTTCCGACATGGCGCGGGCGCGGATGAGATTTTCCTGGCAAAGCGCGTCGCTCGTGTCGCCCCAAAAGATACATTCGCGCGCCAGCAGCAGCGTTTGCGGAAACGCTCGGCGGACGATGTCCAATTCATGCAGGACGGCGACGACCGTGCGTCCCTCGACGCGCCATCGCGCGATCAGCGCCAATAGGTCGTCGATCGTCGCTTCGTCGATCGCGCCGAACGGCTCGTCAAGAAGGACGATCGGCTGATCCTGGACAATCAGCCGGGCGAACAGCGCGCGTTGCATCTGCCCGCCGGACAGAGTCTCCAAGGTTCGCGATTCGAATCCGACCAGCCCGACCGTTTCGATCGCCGCCGCGACCCGCGTGCGCTCGGCCGCATTCAGCGCCGACATGAGGCCGATGCGCGCCAGAGCGCCCATCGCCACGAAATCCCGCACATTGATCGGGAAGGCGCGGTCGATCTCGACAATTTGCGGCAGATAGGCGGCCACGCGGCGCGACGCGCCGACGAAATCGATTGCGCCGCCAAGCGGCGCGAGCAGCCCAGCGAGCCCCTTGAGCAGAGTAGATTTGCCGGCGCCGTTCGGGCCGCAGACGGCGAGGCCTTCGCCGGCTGCAATCTCGCCATCGAGGTGGTGAACCGCAGGACGGCGATCGTAGCCGAGAGTGAGATTGACGAGCCGGATCGCCGGCGCGTGCACGCCCGCGCTCAATGCAACGCCCAATAGGCGCCAGCCCACAGCGCCATGAGCAGCAACGCCGCGACGCCTAGGCGCGCGCCGGCGGAGGCGCCGAGCGCCGAAAGCCGCGTCTCTTTGGCGCCGGCGATAGGCGCGTCGGCGTGCGTATGCTGAGGCAGGGCGCGTTCGTGCGTCGTCATGTCGGACATGGCCGATGTTATATTGTAACGCCGCGATTGAACAAGTCGGCCGGCGCCTTTCACGTGTCTGAAAAACACGTTGGAGCGCCGCCTGAGCATATGTTGAACAGCGTTCGCGCCAATTGGACGTGGACAGGGAAGGGCGACTCTGTTATCTGCTGCCGCACGGGTCAGGCGCTCCGTCAGCGCCCGGCGACCTATTCCCAATTCGACCGCTTGTCGACGTTTCCGTCGCGGCGCGCCAAACACAGGATGGATACGTGCAAGTTCTCGTTCGCGACAACAATGTCGATCAGGCTCTCAAGGCACTGAAAAAGAAGATGCAACGTGAGGGCATCTTTCGCGAGATGAAACTGCGCGGCCATTATGAAAAGCCATCTGAGAAGCGTGCGCGCGAGAAGGCCGAGGCGGTCCGCCGCGCCCGCAAGCTCGCCCGCAAGAAACTCCAGCGCGAAGGCCTGCTGCCGGTAAAGGCGAAGGCGGTCGGCCGCTGAGCGAGCCCGTTGTCGAATTCTCGCTGGATTGCAGGCGTTTTCTTAAGAATTGCCTGACGAAAAGAGAGCGAGACGACTGTTGCGGCTTGGGAGGTTTGGAAGGCATGGTCTTTAGCCGTGCGGCGGATGTGCGCCGCCAAGCTTCGCCTCTATCCCGTAAGGCCCTGGCGCGCAGCGCTGTGGCTTTCGCCATCGTCGCCTTGGCTGGCTGTGAAACCGCGAGCGGCATTCGGCCGCCGGGGCGCGGCATCGCCGAAATCGCCGACACCGATCCCAGGGCGGCCTCGGCGAATATTGATTCGCTCAGCGAAGTGATTCGCCGTAATCCGTCGAGCGCCGAGGCCTATAATACGCGCGGCGTCGCTTATGCTCGCGTCGGGCGATTTCAGGAGGCGGTCGGCGACTTCACTCAGGCGATCAAGCTCGAGCCCAATAATGCGCCGGCTTACACCAATCGCGCGCTGGCGATTCGGCAGATGGGGCAGAGCGACGCCGCCCGCGCCGATTTCGACCGCGCCATCGAAGCCAATCCGAGACATGCGCCGGCCTATGTCGGCCGGGCGAATTTGTTGCGCGCGCAAAATAATCTCGATCAGGCGCTCGCCGATCTCGACCAGGCCATTCGGCTCAATCCTGAAAGCGCGCAGGCTTTTCACGCGCGCGGCCTCATTCACCAGAAACGCGGCGACGACACCCGCGCGGTGACTGATTTTGATAACGCGATCGATCGCGACCCCTTCGCCGCCGCGCCCTACCTCGCTCGCGGCGAAAGCGAGATAACGCTCGGCAAATATGACAAGGCGGTCGAGGACTTCAGCGCCGCGCTCAATGTCGACAACAAGAGCGCCCTCGCCTGGGCCTGGCTCGGCGTCGCTTATGAAAAGAGCGGCAATCGGCCGAAGGCGCAGGAATCCTATCAGCGCGCGCTCACGCTTGATCCCCAGCAGCCGATCGCCAAACAGGGCATGGGACGCGGCTAGTCAGCGCGCCAATTCCGGGTTGTTCGAAGCCATGCGAGCCTGGAGGCTCGCGGTCCAGGATGCGCGCCCTTGGAATGCGAGCCTCCAGGCTCGCTATAGCGCTTACGCGCGCTGATCCTCGCGCCACTGCCGGTAGACCGCGATCGCCAGGGCGAAGGCCAACACAAAGGCGCAGCCGCCGATCGACAGCCAAAGTTCGAGCGCGCCGTGGTTTGCGGCATGAACAAATCCTGGGAGCGCCGGGTCCGCGGCCGCCATGTCGCCGGCGACCCAGCCGAGAAGGCCGGCGCCGGCCCAGACAAGCACGGGAAACCTCTCCAGCACTTTCAATAGCGCGCCGGCGCCGAACATCACGATCGGCACTGAGAGCAACAGCCCAAAGACGATGAGACTGGTCGAGCCGCGCGCCGCCGCCGCGATGGCGATCACATTGTCGAGCGACATCACCGCGTCCGCCATGATGATCGCGCCGACGGCGCTCCAGAGATTGGGCTTTGCCGTTACGTCCGAATGTTCGCCTTCATCGATCAGCAGTTTGACCGCGACGATCAGCAGCAAAATCGCGCCGACGATTTTGAGATAGGGAATCGTCATCAGCTCGACGATGACAAGCGTGAAAGCGATGCGCAGAATGATTCCGCCCAGCGCGCCGAGAAAAACGCCCCAACGGCGCTGGCGGACCGGCAGCTGCCGGCATGCGAGCGCGATCAGGATCGCATTGTCGCCCGAGAGCAGCAGGTTGATCCAGATGATCTCGAAGACTTCCCAACCCATGGAAAATTCGTGGGACATGCGTCCTTACCTGCCGGGCGCCGCCCGTTCATTGTGGAAGAGACTGGAGCTTTTCATCTGGAGCGATCGCGCGCCGTGCGTCTGCATTAGCGGCATTTAAGGCAAGAAGGAAGGCGCGCCTAAGCCGCTTTGGCGGCGCCTTTCTTGTTCGTCAGAAACATCGGGCGTTCCTCGGCGGCTATGTCGCCAATGTGACAGGCGGCGTCGGTGACGTCGCCATGACGGGATGACGCCAAAGCGGCCTTTTCCTTTTTGCGCCCTATATTTATTTGTAGCCTTGCATATAGATTTGAACGGTGAGGGCTCGAGTCCATGCGCATCGCCTTAGCCGCATTTTTGATCGGCAGCGTGCTGAGCTGCAACGTCGCCGCTGGCGAAAGCATTTCGCAGAATGCGCGAAGCGCCGAAATTGAATCGATTCTCAAGCGCGTCAAACTTCCTCCCGGCTTTGCGATTTCGCTCTATGCGATCGCGCCCGGCGCCCGCACCCTCGCGGTCGGACGCGAAGGGAAAGCGGTTTTTGTCGGCACGGAAGAGAAAAACGCCTATGTGGTGACGCCGGGCGCAAACAAAGCCGCCGCGGTCGAACGCTTCAAGCCGTCGTCGCCATTCATCATGCCGCATGGCGTGTGTCTCTCAACCGATGGCGCGCTTTTTCTCGTCGAGCGCAACCGCGTCACGCGTTTCGACGACGCCGAAAACACTTGGCGCGACGCTGCCGCGAAGGGCAAGGTCATCGTCAAGTCAGGCGATCTCATTCCAAGGACTGAAGAGAGTCGCGGCCATGCGTCTCGCGTGTGCCGGATAGGTCCAGACAACAAGCTCTATATTTCGCTCGGCCAGCCGTACAACGTCGCGCCTCCGGAAAAGCTCCCGCTCTACGAGAAAACTGGAATCGGCGGCATTATCCGGATGACTCTCGACGGATCGGGCCGCGAAGTCTTCGCGACGGGGATTCGTAATTCCGTCGGCATGGCGTTCGATACGGATGGGTCGCTTTGGTTCACGGACAATCAGGTCGACTCGATGGGCGACGATCGGCCGCCCGACGAAATCAATCGCGCCGACAGGGCGGGACTGAATTTCGGCTTTCCCTGGTATGGCGGCGGACATGTGCGCACCAACGAATATGCGCGCGCCGAGCCGCCAAAAAACCTCGTCTTCCCCGTCATCGAGACTGCGCCGCACGCCGCCGGTCTCGGCATAACATTCTACCGCGGCGACATGTTTCCCAAGGAATATCGCGGCGCGCTGTTTTACGCCCAGCATGGTTCCTGGGACCGCTCCGTGCCGATCGGCGCGCGGGTGATGGTGACGCTTGCGGGAACCACCACAAGTACGCCCTTCGCCGAAGGCTGGAACGTTGGTTCCGGATCCTATCTCGGTCGGCCGGTCGATGTCGCGGAACTCGCGGACGGTTCGCTTCTCGTCACTGATGACCAGAACGGCGTGATCTACCGGATCACCTACCAAAAGCCGTGAGGCGCGTTTCGAGCGCGCGCCCGTCGTGTCCCGTGCACAGCGCGTCAACCATCTGACCCGCCTCCGCGCCCGGCGTGCGCGCAAGCGTGAAATCGGCGGCGCGCGCCATGCCGCCGCGCTCGGTCAGCAGCCGCAATCTGCGGCCCCTTTGCCCGTCAAGATGCGAGCGCAGCGCCGTATCGGCCGTTTCGCGCAGCCGCGCGGCGCGCTCTTTAGTGATTTGTGATGCGACCTGCGGCATGCGCGCCGCCGGGGTTCCTGGACGCGCCGAAAAAGGAAAAACGTGAAGATGGGTGAGCCCGCAGTCATCGACGATGTCGAGCGTCGAGGCGAACATTTCTTCCGTCTCGGTCGGAAAGCCGACGATGAAGTCGGCGCCGAAGATGATGTCGGGCCGCGCCTTGCGCAGCGCGCGGCAGAAGTCGATGGCGTCCCGCCGCGAATGGCGGCGCTTCATGCGCTTCAAAATCAAATCGTCGCCCGATTGCAGCGACAGATGAAGATGCGGGCATAGCCGCGAGTCTTCCGAAAAAGCGGCGATGAGATCGTCGTCGACTTCGATACAGTCGACGGAAGAAAGGCGCAGCCGTTCGAGTTGCGGAACGTCGCGCAGCAAGAGGCGCACGAGGCGTCCGAGCGTCCAGCCGTCGTCAAGATCGACGCCATAGCTCGTAAGATCGACGCCGGTTAACACGATTTCCTTTTTGCCGCTCGTAACGAGCGCGCGCGCCTGTGCAAGAGCATCGCTTGGCGGTGCCGAGCGCGCCGCGCCGCGTCCAAACGGAATGATGCAGAAGGTGCAGCGATGATCGCAGCCGTTTTGAATGGCGAGGAGTCCGCGCGTGCCCTCGACGCTGGTGAGCGCGCGATTTGGCGCATGTTCGGCGAGAACCTGCGTTACGCCGTCAATCTTGGCGAAGCCTTGGGGATCGAGCCTTGCCGCGCAGCCGGCGACGATAATTTCAGCTTGCGGCCGTTCGCGATGCAGGCGGCGGATCGCCTGCCGCGATTGCCGCGTCGCCTCGCCGGTGACGGCGCAGGTGTTGACGACGACGGTGTCGCGCGCGCTCGCATGCGCCTTGGCGAGTTCCTGCGACTCGACCGCGTTGAGCCTGCAGCCGAAGCTTACGACTTCAGCGTTGCGCAGCGGCGCGTTCACGCGGCGAGGTCCCGAAAAATTTGCGGATCGAGCCTCGCTTCGAATTCGAATTCGACCGGCCCGGTCATCAGCACATGGTCGTCGGCCCGCCATTCGATCGTAAGATCTCCGCCGGGCAGGCGCAGGCGCGCGGCGCGATCGCCAAGATTAGCACGCGCTGCGGCGACGAGCGTCGCGCAGGCGGCGGAGCCGCAGGCCTTGGTCGCGCCGGTCCCGCGCTCCCAGACGCGCAGCAAAATATCGTCGCGCGCAAGCATCTGCGCGAAGCTGACATTGACGCGCTGAGGAAAGAGCGGATGACGCTCGATGCGCGGGCCAAGAGTCTCGAGATCGATCAGCGCCGCATCGGCGACAAAGAACACTGCGTGAGGATTGCCCATGCTCACCGCGGAGAACTGCGGCGGCGCGCCGGCGACAGGCGGATCGAGCGCGACTTCGCGCGTATCCTCGACGGCGCGCGCAAGCGGTATCTCGCGCCAATCGAGTCGCGGACAGCCCATGTCGACCGTGAAAACCGTATCGGCCTTGCGCTGTGTCTCGATGAGGCCGGCGTCGGTCTCGAGGCGCAGCGCGTCCTTGCCCTCGCGCGCCAAAACATAGGCGACGCAGCGGGTTCCATTGCCGCAGGCGGAAGAGAGCGAACCGTCGACATTGTAGATGCGCATGAACGCGTCGTCGCCCGGCCGACGCGGCCTGTACAGCGCCATGAGTTGGTCGAAGCGCAGGCCGGGCGTATTGGCGATGGCGCGCGCTTCCTGCGGCGCAAGCTCGTGGTCGGTTCCGCGCAAATCGAGAACCAGAATCTCGTTTCCCGCGCCGTTCATGCGCAGAATCGGAAGATGGTCGAGCGGATGCGCCATGAGGCAGATTTCGCCTGTTCTTCGGGAGACGCGCTCGTATATAGAGAAGGCCGCGCCGAAGCGCCACTGCGTCCGCCGGACGCCTGCCGCAGCGAGCGCCAAATTGCCATGATGGCCGAATAGGGCGCTCGACCATGGAAGACGAAC
This sequence comes from Methylocystis sp., assembly GCF_050246715.1. Taxonomy (NCBI): domain Bacteria; kingdom Pseudomonadati; phylum Pseudomonadota; class Alphaproteobacteria; order Hyphomicrobiales; family Methylocystaceae; genus Methylocystis; species Methylocystis sp. Next base: position 28,057 of record NZ_JBFWVN010000008.1, on the reverse strand, counting down.
CGGGCTTACTGGACAGCCTGCGACGCCATTGGCGGGCGCTGGCGATCTTTACGATTCTTGTCGCGGGCGCCGCGATCTATTCGGAGCGCGCGCTGTTACCGGGCCGCGGCGTTGAAAGAACGGAGAAATCAGTCCCGCCGCCGGTCGCGCCGCCGACTGCCGCTCCGGACGAAAAGGCGGTCGAGAATGGACCCGCTGCGCCCGGCGAGGTCAAGCCCGGCGAGGTCAAGCCCGGGGAGACGAAGCCGGCAGAGGCCAGCCCACCCGGAAGCGCCGCCGACGATGCGGTTCAGGCGGTGATGAGCCAGACCGTCACGGTCGACGCGCGGCCCGCCGCCGTCATCAAGGGGCAGGGCAAGTGGGACGGCGCGGCCAAGACGCTCTCCGAAGCGCTCGCCAAGCTCAACGACGCGGTCGGCAAGGCGGGTCTTGCGGTCAATGGCCGGCCCTTCGCCGTCTTCACCAAGACCGATGACGCGGGCTTCTCCTTCGAGGCAATGGCGCCCCTTTCGGCGGCGCCGGAAGGCGCGCCGAAACTGCCCGAGGGCGTCAGCATCGGCGCTTCGCCCGCCGGCAAGGCGCTCAAATTCCAGCATCGCGGCGCCTATGACGAGATCGAGGCGACCTATGAGGCGATCGCCGCCTATCTCGATGAGAAGGGCCTCGACACCAAGGACCTGATCATCGAGGAATATCTCACCGACTTCAAAGGCGACGACGCGAATGTCGACGTGGACATTTACGTGTTCTTGAAGTGACGCATGCGGCGTCAGCCGCGCGCGTCGTGATGCGATTGCTGTACAATTTCGGAAACGTAACGGCGCCAGAGTTGCGGCGCATTTTCGCCAAAGGCGGATTCGATTGACGGCTCAAAAGCTTCGCCCGCCTCTAGCGCGCGGAGCAAGTGCAGGAACGCCGTCTCTGCGCGCCTGCGCAGCCAGCCGACGAACATGCCCGCCTGCCGATAGGCGAGCCGCTGGCGCTGGGTGAGGGCGTCGAGCCTTGGATCGCGCGGCGGTTCGCGTTCAAAACCAAGCGCGGCGAAGTTGATCCAGCGCCGCCCGTCGAGCACGATTCGATAGCCGTCACGGATCGCCTGCGCCGCTTCTTCTTCGCTGACGCCTTCGGCGCCGCCGCCGTTCGACGCCATTACCGCGAGCCCTTCGGTGAACCATTGCGGCGGGCGCGGCGCGCCAAATGGCCGCCAGCCGGAAAGATGCACATGCGACAATTCATGGGTGAGAACGCTTTCGAGGCGCTTGCGCTCCTTGCTGCAGAGCGTCGGCGACAGCAGCGCGGCGCCGGCGCGCGTCACGGCGGCGATGCCGGAATCGTCCATGCCATTGCCGCTCGCGTAATTGTCGTAGGAAGCGTAGACGCCGATGATCGGCGGCTGCGCAAAGGGACGTCCGTGCGCGGCCTCGATTTGCGCGACTGCGCGCGGCGCGAATTCCGCCACCGCTTCGGCGCAAGCCCGCGCCTCGGGCTCGTAATGCACGCGCGCATCATCCGCGAGAGCGGGAAGCATGCGCGGATCGTTCCAGGCGACGCGCGCCGCGAGGCGAAGGTCCGGTCGCAGAACCAGCGCCAACATGGCCGCAGCGATCAACGCCAGCCCGAACCCTGAAGCCTTAGCCATGATACGCGGCATGCCCGTTGCGCCTTGTTACGCCGAATTGTCGTCCGGCCGATATTCGAGAATATCGCCCGGCTGACATTGGAGAATTTCGCAGATTTTCTCCAGCGTGTCGAAGCGCACGCCTTTCACCTTGCCGGATTTCAGAAGGCTCACATTCTGCTCAGCGATGCCAATTTTCGCGGCGAGATCGCGCGAGCGCATTTTGCGCTTCGCCAGCATCACATCGAGGTTGACGATAATTGGCATCAGACGATCTGCGCGTTTTCATCGGCGATGTCGGCCGCCGTCTTCTGGATGTGGGCGAGCGCAAGCAGTGTCGCGAGCAGCATGACGGTCGAAAGATCTTCTGGCCGAAAATAGACCGCCACCATATGCGCGCCCGCGCCCTTATGCGCAGTAAGGATCAGCGACATGATCGGCCGCGCGGCGATGTCGACGAGCGCGGCGATCAGGCCTGTCAGCGCGAGAGAGCGCAGCCATCCCGCGGCGTCAGGCGTGAAGATGCGCCCCTCGAGATAGCCCGAGAACAGTCTCCAACCGGCGTAGCAGGCCGCGACGAGCAGCGACCAGATTACGAAGCTAAGTCCGAAGGCGGCGAGTCGTTGAGCGGCGGATAGGCCTTCGACATCGACCTTGAGCGACGCAAAGCGCGAGACGATGAGCGCCTCGTCGCTCCAGAACATCGCGATCGTGACGAGCATCCAAAGGCAATAGGCGACGAGCGCGACGCGCAGCGTCTGGCAGAGCCATCCGATTCGGCGACGGAGCGAGTCGAGGCGGCGGTCCTCAAAGGAAAGAGCAGGGAAGTCGGTCATGGCGGTCTCCTTGTGTCGCTTACGTTGACACGAGAAAAATTTGATGTCAAACATTAAAAAATATTAGTTAAACATGAGGCATTCCATGTCGCCCATTCGTTCTCGCCTGTCCGCCCTGGCGCTGGCCGCGGCGCTTGCCGCCTGCAGCCATGTTCCGGTTTCGACCATGTGGGCGTTGCGCAATTTCGACGCTGCTACGGTCGATCCGGCCGTGCTGCGCGCGGCGGTGCGCCTGCCTGAAAGTTTCGAGCCGCAGAGAGGCGGCGTGACGTTGAAAATCGGCTGGTGGCGCGACGGCGAAGAGAAGGCGAAGCATGAGGCGACCTTCGCGCTCAAGGAGACGACCGCGTCCGAGGACGTCGCGCCACTCACCGGCGAAAAGAAGCACGGAACGCGCATTTTCGCCTATCGCGTGAATCCGGCCGACTATGCAGCGATCCGTGCAAGGCAGAGAGGGTTTCTCGAAGAGAAGGCGCGCAACCCGGGTAAGATGCATGGCTCCTTTGGCGTCGGCGCCGAAGCCTGCCGGCGCGGCGACTTCCCTGAAGGTCCGCTGCTGACGACAACCTATCTGCGCACGCAGCCCTCCGGCGCCTATCTCACGGTGCTCAAGGATCTGGATATGCGCGAGGCGCCGACAAAGGAAAAGTCGCTCGATGAACTCGTGCCGCCTTGCGAGAAATTCGCTAATCGAGCCGAGTCGGCGACGGGTAGCGACCGTTAGGCCGCCTTCGCCCTCTCCATCATCTCCACAAAGCGCTTAAACAGATAATGGCTGTCCTGCGGGCCGGGCGAGGCCTCGGGATGATGCTGCACCGAAAAGGCCGGGCGATCGGTGAGCGCGATGCCACAGTTCGAGCCGTCAAAGAGCGAGCGATGAGTCTCGACGGCATTTGCCGGCAGGCTGTCGCGATCGACTGCGAAGCCGTGATTCATCGAGACGATCTCGACTTTGCCGGTGGTGAAATCCTTGACCGGATGATTGGCCCCGTGATGGCCCTGCGGCATTTTCTTCGTCTTCGCGCCGACCGCGAGCGCCATCATCTGATGGCCGAGGCAAATGCCGAAGGTCGGGATTTTCGCCAAGAGCAGATCGCGGATGACCGGCGTGGCGTATTTCCCGGTCTCGGCCGGATCGCCAGGACCGTTAGAGAGAAAGACGCCATCGGGCTTGAGCGCCAGGATTTCTGAGCTCGTCGCGGTGGCGGGGGCGACGATCACCTCGCAATCCTGCTCCGCCAGAAGACGCAGGATGTTGCGCTTCACGCCATAGTCGATGGCGACGACGCGATATTTGGGCGCGCCGTTGCGCGCGCCATAGCCGCCGCCAAGCCGCCAGGTCGTCTCGCGCCAATCGTAGCGCTCTTTCGAGCCGACGCTCGGCACGAGATCCATGCCGTCGATGCCCGGCCAGCGCGCGGCCTTGGCTTTGAGCGCTGCAATGTCGAATTGGCCATGCGGGTCATGGGCGATGACCGCGTTCTGCATGCCACGTTCGCGAATGAGCGTCGTCAGCGCGCGCGTGTCAATTCCACAAAGGCCCACAATGCCGCGCGACGCGAGCCAGTCGGCGAGCGGCTTCTCGGCACGGAAATTCGAAGGATCCGTCGAAGGCGCGCCAAAAATGGCCCCCACGGCGCCGGCGCTCCTGTCGAGATCGACGGTCTCGATGTCCTCGTCATTCGTTCCGACATTGCCGATGTGGGGGAAGGTGAAGGTGACGATCTGCGCCGCGTAAGAAGGGTCGGTCAGGATTTCCTGATAGCCGGTCATGGCGGTGTTGAAACAGACTTCGCCCACCGCCTCGCCGACGGCGCCCAGCCCATAACCTTCAATCACCTCGCCGCTGGCGAGAATGAGCGCGCAAGTGTGGATCGGTTTCTTCCAGCCATTGTCTTGATCGAGGGTCATCCGCGTCCCAAATCCAGCGGCGCCGCCGCCCTTGACAGCGCCCCTTTCGCGCGTCATGGCCGGGCTTGACCCGGCCATCCACGCGCTGCAGCCCGGCGTGGATGCCCGCGACGAAGGCGGGCATGACGCGGCGGCGTTGGCGATGGATGTAATCTATCCGCCACGGAAATGGAAACCCCAAGGACACAACATGCGCGACAAGATTGCGGCGGACCTAAAGACGGCGATGAAGGCGGGCGAGCGCGCCAAGGTCGACGCGCTACGGCTCATCAACGCCGCGCTCAAGGACAAGGACATTGAGGCGCGCGGGACCGGAAAGACGCTCGGCGACGACGACGTGCTGGCGCTGCTCCAGAAGATGATCAAAAGCCGCCAGGAATCGCTGGATATCTATGAGAAGGCCGGGCGCACCGATCTCGCGGACAAGGAAAAGGGCGAGATCGCGGTGATTTCCGCCTATCTGCCGCAGCAGCTCTCGGAAGCCGAAGTCGCCGAAGCGGTGAAGGCGGCGATCGCCGAGGCCGGCGCCGCGTCGATCAAGGACATGGGCAAGGTCGTCGCCGCGCTCAAGGCGAAATATACCGGCCGCATGGATTTCGCCAAGGCGAGCGCGGCGGTGAAGGCGGCGCTGTCGGGGTGACGGAGGCGAAAGAGTAAGGGCGCAAGCCGCTCCCTCTCCCGCGAAGCGGGGGAGGGCTGGGGAGGGGGCTAACGCCACAGCGCATAAAAATGATGCGGCGGGCCGCGGCCTTCGCTGAGGCGGAGACTAGCCGCTGCTTCAAGGGCGCCTTCGAGCCAGGCTTTCGCCGTCGCGATCGCGTCGAGGAGCGGCGCGCCTTTGGCGAGTTCGCAAGCGATCGCCGAGGAAAGCGCGCAGCCGGTTCCGTGCGTGTTGCGCGTGGCGATACGCCTGCCGCGAAAGACGCGCCGCTCTCCCGCCTCGAAGAGAACGTCGATGGGTTCGCCTTCGAGATCGCCGCCCGTGACCAGCACAGCGCGCGCGCCGGCTTCGCAAAGACGCCGCGCCTGCGCCGCCATCTCATCAGCGTTGCTGGCGAGGGGCGTTTGGGTGAGCGCGCTTGCCTCATGAAGGTTGGGCGTCGCGAGGCGCGCCAGGGGAAGGAGATTCGCGACCAGAGTCGCCTCCAGCCCGGCGGCAGCGAGGCTGACGCCCTGCGTCGGAACCAGCACCGGATCGAGCACGACGTTGCGTGCCTCATGGCGCGACAGCGTCTCGGCGACGGCGCGCGCGATGTCGGGCGTCGCGAGCATGCCGATCTTGATCGCTTCGGGACGAATGTCAGACAGGACCGCATCGATCTGCGCGGCGACGATGTTCGGCGCGAGGGGATAGGCGGCGACGACGCCATGCGTGTTTTGCGCGGTGAGCGCGGTGATCGCCGCCATGCCGTAGCAGCCGAAGGCGGAGAAGGTTTTGAGGTCCGCCTGTACGCCGGCGCCGCCCGACGGGTCGGAGCCGGCGATGGAAAGCAGCTTGGGAATATGCGCCATCCCGATAAATTAGCCCGGCGGGACAGGCGCCGTCACTTTCGCTTGGGGCCGACCCAGGCGAGCGCGCTGCGCACAAACTCACTTGCGTTGGCGCGCGGCCACTCGCCGTGCGCGATGACGGCCTGTTTGATCGGCCAGCAGAGGATTTTGTCGCGTGCGGCGCGCGCGGGGCCGCGGTCGAGGAAGGAGAGACGCCATTCGAGCGGGGCATGCGGCGCGGCGAGGGTGATCCCGTCGAGACGCGCGAGCCATCGCCGCCACCAGCTCCAATGCGCGCAGAGGAATTCGTCGCTGAAGGCTTCGATCAAATCGGCGAAAATCGCGACGCCGGATGGACGATGGAAAAAGACGATTTCGTCCATCATGAAAGAGCCGCGAAACCAGACCTGATCGATGTCGCCGCCCCATTCGGGCGGCGGGAAATCTTGAAGCGGCGGTTCGAAGTCGAGTTCGGGACGGCGCTTTAGGGTCGAAAGCGGCCCCCAGAGCTTTGCGTCTGGATAGGCGTCCTTCCACTCGCCAAGATAGAGATGATGGAGCTTGTTTGGACTGATGAGATGCGCCACTCGGCCGAGGGCGTTGACCTCGGCGCGCACCTCGGTCGTAAATTTGACCGGCGACCATACCCAGAGCGCGCCATCGGCGAGCCGCGCGATCAGCATGCGCGTGGGGTAGGGGAAGCTGAAGAAGTCGACGATGTCGCCCTCGGCGAGCCAGAGCGAGTCGCCGATTTGCCCAAGACACATTGGCGACTCCGGCTTCTCCTTAGATCGCAACGCTTTCCATGCCGGATGTCTGATAGCCGTTCAACGTGGCGCAAAGGCGCCGCGTCAGCGGCTCACCCCTTCGGCAACGTCAATACGCCGGCGTCGCCGTTTTCGGCGCCGAAGGCGAGCCGCGCGCCCTTTTCGTCCCAGGCGAGCGCGCTGATCTGGGCGCGATCTCGGTCCTGCGCCGGATGGCGAACCAAAATTTCAGATCCGTCCGTCAGCCGGGTCAGCATGATGAGGCCGTCGTCGTAGCCGATCGCGACGACCAGAGCGGCGGGATGAAAGGCGACGCGCGTCGCAATCGCCCCACGGACCCCGCATTCGCGCGGCGCTTGGCCCATCGGCCCGTCCTTGCCGGAAAAGGGCCAGACGATGCAAGCGTCGGCGCCCGACGTCGCCAGCCATTTGCCGTCATGCGACCAGGAGAGGCTGCGGGTTTTTCCGGGATATCCAGCCATGCGCATATGCTTGCCGTCGGCGAGACGCCATCCATGCAAGGCGTTCTCTTGCATCGAGCTGACGAGAAAGCGACCGTCGGGAGAGATGGTCGCGTCGAGATGCGAGCCCGCCCAGGCAAGCGTTTCGGGCTTGCCAGCGTTTGGAAACCACAGAGTCGCGCCGCCGTAATGGGCGATCGCCAGCCGGTAGCCCTTGGGAAAGAAGGCGAGTCCGCGCGACGTCGACGGCAGATCGAGCGACTTCATTTCGTCTTTGGCCGACCGCGCCCGAGCCAATTTTCCTGTCGTCCAGGCAACCGCGCCGCCACGCGCCGCGACGGCGTCGATCCATTTGCCCTTTTCGTCGCCGATGACTTCGACGCCGCCATCGGCGTTGGTCGCGCAGACGCGGCCGTCGTCCCCGCCGGTGACGAGACGGTCGCCGTCCTGCGCCGCGACGAGAATGGCGGCGTCTTCATGGACGGGGATTCGGCGTCCCTCGGCGCCGTCGCCGAAATGAAGCGTTCCGTCAGCGAGCGCGAAAACCGGCGCGCCGCCGAGAAAGGCCGCCGCCGCGACGGGCTCGCCCAGCCCCAGCGCCTCGACCTTGTTGATAAGAGTTGGAGACAGCGCCACGGCTAAGCACTGTCCCCGGCAGGCGCGCCCAGACCAACAGGCACGCGCGGCAGGCGTTTGCGGAATTGGCCGCGCATGACCAGGGCGTAGGCGATGGCGTCGAGTCCGGCGAGCGTCAGCCACCACAGCTGCTCGGCCGCCGGCCCGAACAGGCATAGGGCGAAACCCGCGCCGATGCCGCCCAGAAGGAAGGGCGCAAGCGCCGGACGCGACTGGCCGACGAACAGGCTGGCGCGGGCGGCGACAAGCGCCGCCGCGGCCGCGCCGAGAGCACCCAGATCGAACCAAATCTTGAAGACGAGACTGCGCGGCGTGGCGGGCGTCAGATAGCCGCCGAGCACGCCCCAGGTCGCCGCGCCAAACCCATGTCCAATCGCCGTACGCCAGCCGTCGGTCCCGATCATCTGGCCCCAGAAGGCGAGATGTCTGAAGAAGGCTGGCGGATTATCGGGCCAGAGAGCATGCGCCAAATAGGCGGCGAGCGGCGCGAGCAGCACGATCGCCGCCATCAGCGCCGCGATAACGGCGGCCATCGCTCGCGCGCGGCCGAAGGAGGCGACAAAGACCGCCGCGCCCGCGACGAGCGCCGGCATCGCATTCGGGGCGCGCGAGAGATAACAGGCCAGCGCCGTCGCGACGGCGAGCGCCGCCGCCCAATACCATCGGTCGCGCACGGCGAGCGCGCCCATCGCCGGCCACACCAGCAAGGACAGGCCAAGTCCGGCGCGGCCGAGCGGCCCGACGTCGAGAATGTCATCGAGCGTATATTGCGGCTTCAGCAGCAGGGTGACCGCGACGAGCGCGATCGTCGCCGCCGCGACGCCGATCGGCAGGAGATTGAGGTTGGAGGTTTTTGTTCGCAGAGGAAGAAATCCGGTCGCCAGCGCGACCAGCGCAAGCGTCGCCGCAATTTTGGCGAAGCGTTCCGCCGGACCCTCGAAGGGCGTCCAGAGCAGTGAAAGCGCCGTCCAGGCGGCCAGCAGCAGGGCGGCGAGAAACGGCGGAGAAAGCAGGATCGCGCGCATGGATCGCGCCGAACTCTCGTCCGGCGTGAGCGTTGCGGCGGCCAGAAGCAGCGCCGCTCCGATCGGCAGCAGAACATAGACCGTCTGGCGCGCCAAAATCGGCGCGATGAGCGAGACCACGAACAGCAAAAATACGCCGATGCGCAGCAGCAGGCGGGCGGCCTCTTCTGCGGGTTCGTCGGTATTGCGGCGCGAAAGGACGGACATTGCGAGATGCGGTTGAGTTTGGGGTCTGAGTTAAAGATTAGAACGAAACGGCCGCCGAGTAGTCCGCCGCAGCGCAGTAAATCTGGCAAAGGGCGCAATTTTTCGGCGACTGTGGCGCTTTTGCTATTTTTCGGAACGCGCCACGCTTTGCACTGAATCGCCAAAAAGCGGCGGGATTTAAGCGGCCTGGCGCCACTCCTCACGAACGGTCTCGTCCGGTTCGGCCGCCAGTCTTTGCCGACGAAGCTCAGCCAGCCGCGCCGGCGCCAGTCTGCCAAGCGCCCAGATGGCGGCTCCCCGAACGATCGGAGCGCCATCGTCAACCAGCCGCTCGGCCTCCGCGGCTAGCTCCGGACGACCGGAATTGCCAATCGCGATCAGAACATTGCGCAAGAAACGGTCGCGCCCGATGCGTTTGACCGGCGAACCGGCGAACTCCGTCCGGAACGCCGCATCGTCGAGCCTCGACAGTCGCGCCAGGGGCGGGGATTGAAATTCAGGGCGCGCAGCGAGCTTCGCTTCCCGTCCGACGCTGGCGTATTTGTTCCAGGGGCAGACCGCTAGACAATCATCGCAGCCATAGATTCGGTTGCCGATTTTTTCACGAAATTCGAGCGGAATCGGGCCCTTATGCTCGATCGTCAGATAGGAGACGCAGCGGCGCGCATCGAGCTGGTAGGGCGCCGGAAACGCTGCCGTCGGACAAATATCGAGGCATTTGCGGCACGAGCCGCAATGATCGGTTTCAAGCGGATCGGCCGTGAGACGCATATCGGTGAAGATCGCGCCAAGGAAGAGCCAGGAGCCGAAATCGCGCGAGACGAGATTCGTATGTTTGCCCTGCCAGCCGACGCCGGCCGTCTGGGCGAGCGGCTTTTCCATGACGGGCGCTGTGTCGACAAAGACTTTGGCGTCGCCTGCGCCGGCGCGTTTCAGCATGAATTGGGCGAGCCGTTTCAGCCGACCCTTGATGAGGTCGTGATAATCGCGGTTGCGGGCATAAACGGAAATCGTCGCGCAGTCGGGCTTTGCGAGCGACGCGAGCGGATCGCCCTCGGGCCCGTAGTTCAGGCCGAGCATGACGAGACTTGTCGCTTCCGGCCAGAGCGCGCGAGGCGCCGAGCGGCGATCGGCGGTTTCGAGCATCCAGCTCATATCGCCATGCGCGCCGTCTTGCAGCCAGGCGCGCAGCCGCTCTCCATGTGTGGGCGCCGTCTCCGCAGGCGCGAAGCGGCAGACGTCGAAGCCAAGCTCGAAGGCGTGAGCGCGGATGTCCTCTTCGATCGTCGGCGGCGCCCCGGCGCGCTTTTCACGTCGATTTCGTTGCTGACGAGTCGCCGTCAGCGCCGGTGAGAAGGACGTTTGCATGTCAGGAAGGCGTGTGAAGCGGGATCAAGACGATGAATTCCGTGCCCGGATCATGCTTCTTCATCTCGAATGTCGCATCGAGCTGGCGCGTGAAGGCGCCGATGATCCGCATGCCGAGGCCTTTGCGGCCTTGAGAGTCGGTCGCGTGAGGCTTCCCCGCGCCTTCGTCGCGCACCGACGCCACGAAATTCTTTTCGCCGGCGCGCGCGACCCTCACCAGAATGACTCCCGACTGGCTCTCATAGGCGTATTTCGCCGCATTGGCGATGAGTTCATTGACGATCAGCGCGGTCGCGACGGCGCGATCGGTCGCGATGACTATGCCTTCTTCGACTTCGGTGCGCACGTCGCATTGCGCGACGCTTTCGTCGAGGTCGCGACAGAGCGCTTCGACATATTTGCCGATGTCCATGCGCTCGACGTCCGAGCCGCGAGACAGCTGGTCATGCGCCTTCGCGATGGCGTCCACGCGGTGCGACGCCTCGTTGAGAAGGTCGCCCGCCTGCTCGTCCTCCGCGTCATTCGCTTGCAGGCGAAGCATGCCGCCGACGATTGCAAGGCTGTTTTTCACGCGATGGTTCATTTCTTTGAGCAGCGCTTCGTTGCGCGCAAGCGCCGCGCGAAGCTTGCGCTCTTCACGTTCGCGTTCGATCGCCATGCCGAGAATATTCGCGGCGCCCTGCAGAAAAGCGATATCCTGCTCGACGAATTCGGTCGGTGAACGGCTGTCGACTTCGAGCACGCCAAAAGGCTTTCCGTCGCCCTGCAAGATCACGTTCATGGCGCGGTGGACGCCGTGCCGCCGCAATATCTCGGGAGTTTTGAACCGCTTCTCGCTCTCGAGATGATTGGAGATGACCGGCGCGCCGCAGCGCAAGGCGTAGCCGGCGGGAGAGTCGAGATTGGCGCTGATTTTGGCGACGCCGACGACGCCGGGACTCCAGCCGACACCGGCGCGCACCAGAAATTCATTCTCGAAGGGGAGCAGTTCCAGAACTTTGCAGAATTCCGCGTCCAGCCCTTGCGCCGTCAGTCGCACGGCGTCGGTCAGCAGCTGATCGAACGTCGCGCCCTGAAGCGCGGAGACGCCGAGTTCCGCCAATATTTCCTGCTGCCGAATGCGCTGCTGCAATCCGCGCGACGGGTCGGCGCCGCGCGCGGGCTCGATGATTTCACCATCCCGATCGTCGGGCTCGCTCATTCGATTGTCCTGTATGGACCTTCACTTGCTTTTACCAAACGATTGTCAAGCGCGGCCGGATGACCGGCGGTCGATCGACTCCGGCCAAGGGTTAAAAATCCAGCTCCGCATAGTAGCGACCGGGCGCGAGTCCTGGCGCCCGATAGGTCAACAGGGGACGAAACGCCGGGCGCGATTTGATCCGCTGATACCACTGCTTTGCCGCTTCATCTTCCTCCCATGGCGCGTCGCCGAGATAGTCGGCGCAGGAAATATGCGCGGCCGCGGCGAAATCGGCATAGGTCAATCGATCGCCCGCCAGCCAGTTTCGCGTATGGGTCAGATAACCGATGTAGCGCAGGTGGTGGCGGATATTGGCGCGCGCCACGCGCAGCACGTCCATGTCCGGCGCGCCGCCCGGCGGCACGAAGCGCTTGTAGACTTTCTCCGTCATCAGCCAGTTCGTGACTTCGTCGTAAAATTTGACGTTGAACCAGTCGACGAGGCGACGCGTTTCAATGCGCGCCGACATTGCCTGCGGCAGCAGCCGTTGCGCCCCTCGCTCGGGGCCATAGACTTCGTCGATAAACTCGGCGATGACGCCGGCGCCGGGAACGACAGTCCCGTCGTCCTCGACAAAGACCGGCGTGCGTCCGGCCGGGTCGAGCGCCAGAAACTCCGGGCGGCGGTCGCTCGCGCGCTCTTCGACGAGCGTGGCGTCAATGCCGTATTCGGACAGGATGAGCCGGATGAATCGGGAATGCGGGCAGAGCGGATGATGATATAGCGTGGGCATGAGGCTTTCGAGAGGACGCGTGACGACCGTCAGGCCGAGGTTGTGTATGCTGTTTGGAATAGCACCGCTAGCAGGCGGTTTTGCGGCCTTGTAAAGCTCAATGGCGCTCAGCTTTCGTTAGGATATGCCATGATTCGTTTGGTCTTCGCACTTTCGTTCGGCGCGATGCTGTTCTCGGGCGCCGCCCATGGCGACTCGCTGAAGGACGGCGTCCCAAATCTTTCAGTCATTGGCGAGGCTTACGAGGACGTAGCGCCAGATGTGGCGATTCTGCGCTTCGGCGTCGTCACCGAACGTCCGTCCGCCGCAGACGCTGCGACGGAAAACGCGCATGCGGCGGAGGCTATACTTGCAGAGCTTAAGGAACTTGGCGTTCCTGACGCCGAAGTCGAGACGCTGGGCATGACGCTTGCGCCGGCGACCACGGAAGAGCGGGACCCCAAGACCGGCAAGATCAAGTCGGTGCGGAAATTGTTCCGCGCCCGGAACGATCTCCAGGTGCGGGTGACCCCAATCGGCAAGGCCGGGGAAATCGCCGGAAGCCTGATCGACAAGGGGGTCAACAGTTTCGAAGGCGTCGATTTCGCGATCGCGCATCCCGAGCAAAGGCTCGACGCATTGCGGCGCGAATCGGTCAAGGACGCCGAACGTCAGGCCAAAATCTATGCGGACGCCGCGGGAATGCGCCTGTCGCGCGTATTGGAAATTCGTCCGATCAACGAGGGCGACATGCGCCCGCGCGCTTTCGCTGCGAAGGCCGGCGCCGCTCCCGCCGCCATGGAAATCCCGCTGCGCCCCGGACTCCAGCGTCTCTCGGCCCGCGTAAGCATCATTTGGGGACTCTCGCGCTAGAACGCCTCTGCCCGCCAAAGCGGCGCAGACCCCCCGTATTGCCTGCAATTTCCTCGATTAAAGCCGTTTCGCGCTGCACAATTTCGCGCTAAGCTTTCATCGGCGCCAGGAGCCCAGGGGCAATGTGAGGGTGGCGGATGGCTCACGTGATTTTTTACGAAAAGCCGGGCTGCGCCGGCAATGCGCGGCAAAAGTCGCTTCTCCGCGCTTCTGGACATGAAGTCGAGGCGCGAAGCCTCGTGAGCGAACCCTGGACCGCATCCAGCCTGCGTCCCTATTTCGGCGCCACGCCGGTGCCGGAATGGTTCAACGCCGCGTCGCCGCGGATCAAATCCGGAGAGGTCGATCCGGAGAAAGTCACGCCGCAGGAAGCGTTGGTGATGATGATCCTCGATCCGCTGCTCATTCGTCGCCCGCTGATGCGCATCGGCGACCATTGCGAGGCGGGCTTCGACCCGAAGGCGGTCGACCGTTGGATCGGCCTGAAGGAAACCGGAGAGACGGTCAACGAAGGGTGCCTCCTCTCGGTCGCGGACGACGCCGCATAGAGCGCGCTTTACGCGAAGGACTGGCTTCCGCTTTTTTCGCCAGCCGCGCTCGGCCCCCCTGCGTCGCCGGCCGGGTCTTTACCCTCAAGACGGCATGCGCTAAACCCTTGCCGTAACCAGCCCCGGCGTTACCGCGCGGGGCTTTTTCTGTTGGAGAATGAGATACGGCCATGGCGAATGTGGCGGTGGTCGGCGCCCAATGGGGCGACGAGGGCAAGGGCAAAATCGTCGACTGGCTGTCGCTTGAGGCCGACGTCGTCGTGCGGTTTCAGGGCGGTCATAACGCCGGGCATACGCTGGTCATCGACGGCGTGACCTATAAGCTCGCGCTTCTGCCTTCCGGCATTGTGCGGCCGGGCAAGCTTTCCGTCATCGGCAATGGCGTGGTCGTCGATCCGCACTTTCTCGTCGGCGAAATCGACCGGCTGCGGGAGCAGGGCGTCGAGATTTCGCCGATGAATCTCAAGATCGCGGAAAATGCGCCGCTGATTCTGTCGCTCCATCGCGAACTCGATGCGCATCGCGAGGAGGCGGGCGGCGGCGCCAAGATCGGCACCACCAAGCGCGGCATCGGCCCCGCCTATGAGGACAAGGTCGGGCGCCGCTCGATCCGCCTCATGGACCTCGCTGAGCCCGAATTGCTGGACGACAAGATTGCGCGTCTCCTTGCGCATCACGATCCGTTGAGGCGCGGCCTCGGCCTGCCGGAGGTCGATGCAGGCGCCTTGCGCGAGGAGCTGCTCTCCGTCGCGCCGCGCATTCTGCCGTTCATGGACGCCGTTTGGGAGCTGCTCGAAAACGACCGTCGCGCCGGCAAGCGCATCCTCTTCGAGGGCGCGCAGGGCGTGCTGCTCGACGTCGACCACGGCACCTATCCTTACGTGACCTCGTCCAACACGGTGGCGGCGTCGGCGGCGAGCGGTTCCGGCCTCGGACCCGGCGCCATCGGCTATGTGCTCGGCATCGGTAAGGCCTATACGACGCGCGTCGGCGGCGGACCGTTCCCGACCGAGCTTCACGATGCGATCGGCGAACTGATCGGCGATCGCGGCCATGAATTCGGCACCAACACCGGGCGGCGGCGCCGTTGCGGCTGGTTCGACGCGGTGCTCACCCGCCAGGCGGTGAAGACCTCGGGCATCAACGGCCTCGCGTTGACCAAGCTCGATATTCTCGACGGTTTTGACGAGATCAAAATCTGCACGCATTACACGCTTGATGGAAAGCGCATCGAGCGCCTGCCGGCCTCGCAGGCGGCGCAGGCGCGGGTGCAGCCGGTCTATGAAAGCTTCCCCGGCTGGAAGGAATCGACGAGCGGCGCGCGTTCCTGGGCGCATCTGCCGGCGCAAGCGATCAAATATGTCCGTCGCATCGAAGAGCTGATCGAGGCGCCGGTGGCGCTGCTCTCGACGAGCCCCGAACGCGCCGACACCATCCTCGTGCACAATCCGTTTCAGGATTGAGCGCACACCTTCCCCTCGAGGGGGAGGGTCGGCGCTAAGCGCCCGGGTGGGGTGGAGCGATTTCGCAAACCATGCCGTCAAGCCGCGCCGTCCGCTGGACCCCCTTCTGATGGAGTTATCTCGGCGGTCGTCCCACCCCGCTTTTGCTTCGCAATGCGAGCCTCCCCTGAAAGGGGAGGGTGAGGTTACGCCCTTCGCGACCGCGCGGACTGCCGGAACGGTCTAACAGACCCAGCGTTGCGCGGGCTTGCGTCGCCGCTCGCCCTTCGCCATATGGGCGAAGGAGGAGAGGAAATGGAACCGCCCAGCCGGCCTTGTGAACATCACGCCCTGCGCCTGCATGCGCTCGACGGCGAAGACCTTTCGCTGCTTTCGGCGCATCTGCAGGATGCGCTGGTGCGCGTCGGTGACATCGCTTTTCTTCCCGACAAGCGCCGCTTTGCGATGGTCGGGTCGCGTTTCGATTGGGCCGCCGAGCTTGACGGACGACTGGAACGCTGCCGCTGCGGCCTGCATTTCGAAGGCGTGCAGCGCGTACGCTGTCAGCGCGTCGCGCGCGAGCATCCTGAGGCCATTCTCGAACTCCTCGCGGTCACTTTCGAACCTGACCCCGAGCCGCCGTCTGGCGTGATTCGCCTCCATTTTGCCGGCGGCGCGTCGATTGCGCTCGATGTCGAATGCGTCGAAGCGCAACTCTGTGACGTGGGACCACGCTGGAAGGTCGCCGCCCGTCCGGTCCATGATCTTGGCGGAGAACTTGGAGGCGAACTTGACGAGGGCGTTCCCGGAGGGCCATGACAGCCGGACTTCCGGCTGGAGAGGATCATGACCCTGCGTTTGGACGCCGCCGCGCCCGATTTCGAAGAACGTTTCGCGTCGCTGCTCGCGATGAAGCGCGAAGCGTCTCAGGACGTCGACGCGACCGTTCGCGGCATCATCGAGGATGTCGTCGCCCGTGGCGACGCGGCGCTCATCGACTATTCCAAACGCTTCGACCGCATCGACCTTGAACAAACCGGCATCGCCGTCTCGCGCGAAGAGATCGCGGCGGCGGAAGCCAAATGTTCGCACGAGCAGCTTGCGGCGCTCGATCTCGCGCTGGAGCGGATCACCGCCTTTCACGAGCGGCAGAGGCCCCAGGATCTGCGTTTTCGCGACGCCGCCGGCGTCGAACTGGGCTGGCGCTGGACGCCGCTCGACTCGGTGGGACTCTATGTGCCTGGCGGCACGGCCGCCTATCCTTCTTCCGTGCTGATGAACGTCGTGCCGGCGAAGGTCGCCGGCGTGAAGCGCATCGTCATGGTGGTTCCGACGCCTGGCGGCCATGTCGAGCCGCTGGTGCTCGCCGCCGCCAAACGCTCCGGCATCGATGAAATCTACCGCGTCGGCGGCGCGCAGGCGGTCGCGGCGCTCGCCTATGGCACCAAGACGATCGCGCCCGTCGCCAAGATCGTGGGTCCCGGCAACGCCTGGGTCGCTGCGGCGAAGCGCCGGGTGTTCGGCCAGGTCGGCATCGACATGATCGCCGGGCCGTCGGAAGTGCTGATCCTCGCCGACGCCTCAGCCAATCCCGACTGGATCGCCGCCGATCTGCTCGCGCAGGCCGAACATGACGAATCCGCGCAGTCGATTCTCATCACTGACGATTCGACGCTCGCCGACGCCGTCGCCGGCGCGGTGGAGCGGCATCTCACGACGCTGTCGCGCAAGGAGATCGCCGGCGCCTCCTGGCGCGACTATGGCGCGACGATCGTCGTGAAGAGTCTCGCCGACGCCATTCCGCTCGCCGATCGCATCGCCGCCGAACATCTCGAAATCATCAGCGAAGACGCCGAGGCGCTGGCGGCGCGCGTTTCGAACGCCGGCGCGATTTTCATTGGCGCCTACACGCCCGAGGCCGTCGGCGATTATGTCGGCGGCTCGAACCATGTTTTGCCGACGGCGCGCTCGGCGCGCTTTTCTTCGGGCCTGAGCGTGCTCGATTTCGTCAAGCGCACCTCGATCCTGAAATGCGACGCCGACTCGCTGCGCGCCATCGGCGCCGCCGCGGTGACGCTCGGCGACGCCGAAGGCCTGGAGGCGCATGCGCGCTCGGTGTCGATCCGCCTCAATCAGCTCGGGGCGTGAGGCGTGGAGTCAAGCGAGTCGAAGCGGCTGATTTCCGTCACGCTCGACGAAAATTCGATCGGCCGCGGCTCCGCGGATCAGGAGCATGAGCGCGCCATCGCGATCTATGATCTCATCGAGGAAAACAGCTTTTCGCTGATCGGTCATGACGGCGGGCCTTACGCGCTGCTGATTTCGCTCGTCGACGCCAAGCTCGTTTTTAAGATCAGCGACGCTGAGGGCGTCTGCCTCGTCACCCATATTCTCTCGCTGACGCCGTTCAGACGCATCCTCAAAGATTACTTCATGATCTGCGAAAACTATTATGCGGCGATACGCAATGCGACGCCGAGCAGGATCGAGGCGATCGACATGGGTCGTCGCGGGCTTCATAACGAAGGCGCGCAGCTTCTCCTCGAACGTCTGAAAGGCAAGATCGACACGGATCAGGACACGGCGCGACGCATCTTCACGCTGATCACGGCGCTTCACTGGAAAGGGTAAATGCGGCGCTTGGCGCCGATGCTGCAGCATCACGCGGCGCAGCGCTGGATAGCCTCAGGCATTTGGAATGCTTCGCATGGGCAAGAATAATTCGGATCACTACGCCGAGCTGCGGCTCTCGATGGAACCAGAAGGCGGCGAACTGCTTCGCGCCTTCGTTCGCGAAGCCTCGCTCGTCAGTGGGGTTCCGGCGGCGATCGCAAGCCTGCTTGCCGCCGACGCCGAGCAAATCTGGTGCATTCTCTGCCAGTCGAGCGCGAACTCGGAACGCGCTTCGGTGATTCTGTCGTCAGAGAAGCGCGAAGCGCGCGTGCGGATTCTGCTCGCCGGCCATTCTCGATTTTCGGCAATCCTTCCGTCGCTCGGCCCGCAACTGCGGCGGGACGCGGGAATTTCCTATCGAGAGCGAGGCGTCGACGGCTGGGAAATCGCGCTCCATCGCAGCATCGAGACCTCTCGTGACGCAACCGGCGTGGAGGAGCCGACCGCCGAAGCGGCGGCGCCGGCGGCGGAAGAGGTACAGATCGACGCCCCTCGGCAGGGCGATTCGGCGGCGATCGCGCGCTGCTTCCTCGCCGTCTACGGACATAATTATATTCATCGCGAAGTCTTTTCGCCGCATCGCTACTGGCGGAAAGTCGAGAGCGGAGAGCTGATCCCGATGGTGAGCCGCGACGCGCGCGGCGAGGTGATCGGACATGTGGCGCTCGAGCGAGAGGCCGGCGCGATGGTCGCTGAACGCGGCGAAGCAGTCGTGCTCCCCTCGTACCGCGGACGCCATCTCCTGGAGCGGATGACCGAACGGCTGACCGATGAAGCCGTCAGACTGGGGCTCGTCGGAATCTACGCCGAGCCCGTCACCACGCACACATTCTCGCAACGCAATGATGAGCGCGCCGGCATGCCGACGACCGCCATCCTGCTCGGCGCGGCGCCGGAGACGCTGCATTCGAAGGATTTGCCCGTGCCGACGGCCGGGCAGCGCCAGAGCTTTCTGCTTACTTTCCGCTTCCTGCAGCCGTCGGGCGAATGCGAAATCGTCGCGCCGCAGGAATATCGCGACGTCATTTCGGCGACATATGGGCGTCTTGGCGTTAGCGTTTCTCCGCTCGATGGCAGGACGCCAAAAGAAACGCGATCGATGACCAGCATCGCCGTCAACGAGGGCGGCTACGGCAGGATTCGCTTCGAGACGATCGGATCGAACGCCGCCATCGAACTGGCGCAGGCGATGAGCGACGTCGACAGTCTGGGCGCACGCGCCGTGCAGCTTTCCGCCCATATCGGCGATCCTGGCCTGCCGCTATTGACGGAGGCCGCACGCGCTCAAGGATTTTTCTTTTGCGGCCTGGCGCCGGCCTTCTCCGTCGGCGGGGATCTGCTGCTGATGCAGCGCCTTAGCGAGCCGCTCGATGTCAACGCGCTGCAATTGTTCACGGATCAAACGAAAGAACTTGCAGCCTTCATTGAACAGGACCGGCAGTCGGCGACGAGCCGGCGATGAAAGAGCGTTAGCGACGTGACGCGACCCCAGTCGATCCTCTTCGCCTGCACGCTCAACACTGTTCGATCGCCCATGGCCGAAGCGATCGCCAAGCATTATTTCGGCCGCGAAATCTACTTCGCTTCGGCGGGACTGAAACGCGGCGCGCCGGACCCTTTCGCCATCGCGGCGATGGAGGAGATCGGCGTCGATATTTCGGCGCACAAGCCGCACAGTTTCGAAGATCTTGAAGATTCGAACTTCGATTTGATCATCACTCTGTCGCCAGAGGCGCACCACAAGGCACTGGAGTTCACCCGCACGATGGCGGTCGACGTCGTCTATTGGCCGACGCCGGACGCAACCGCCGCGCACGGATCGCGCGAAGCGATACTCGAGGCCTATCGCGACGTGCGCGAAAGGCTGACGGGACGGATCAAGGAGCTACTCGGCCACGGGCCGCGGCCGATCGGATGAGCGCGGATGTCATTCCCGACGCGCGCAAAGCGCGCGATCGGGAATCCAGAGCAAGACCAGCGTATTTGAATTTGCCCTGGATTCCCGGTCAGGCCTTCGGCCTGCCGGGAATGACAAAGACCAAGTGAACGGATCAGTTGGAATTCGTATCATACCCGACTTCCATTCGG
This sequence comes from Methylocystis sp., assembly GCF_050246715.1. Taxonomy (NCBI): domain Bacteria; kingdom Pseudomonadati; phylum Pseudomonadota; class Alphaproteobacteria; order Hyphomicrobiales; family Methylocystaceae; genus Methylocystis; species Methylocystis sp. The sequence goes on along the minus strand of NZ_JBFWVN010000008.1, from coordinate 8,158 downwards.
GACGAGCTCGTCATTGCGAGCGAAGCGAAGCAATCCAGAATGCCCCTTGCTCTGGATTGCTTCGTCGCTGCGTTGCTCGCAATGACGACCGACGGTGCGTGCGAGGGAGAAACCGGAATTATAGCGCCTTCTTCATCTGCGCGCAGAAGCGCTGGGCGAAGGCGATCAGGGCGCGATCGGCGCCATGTCTGCCGACGAAGGACAGCGCAACCGGCGCTTCGCTTGTCGGCAGCGGAATGCTGATCTGAGGCAGGCCGAAAAAGCTGGCGATGAGAAACAGCCGCATCATCTGATAGCGCTTGGCGTCGAGCTTTTCTTCAGTTTCGGCGAGCAGCGGCGCGCGAAACGGCGCCGTCGGCATGACGAAGAAGCCGCGTTCGCCGAGCATCGCGTCAATCCTTGGTCGCTCCTTGTCGCGGAAGGCTTGGGCGGCGTCCCTCTTGTCGGCGGTCACCTTGGCCGCAAAGGCGAAACGCTCTTCGACGCCCTTGCCGAAGGCGGGTCTGTTCGCCGTAATCCAATCGCCATGCGCCGCCCAGGCCTCGAAAGCCTGCATATTGCGGAAATGCCCCAGAGCCGTCTTGAAGAATTCCTCGCCGAGCGTCGCTTCGCGCCAGGGCTCGAACGCCTTCAGGGCGTCGATCGGATGCGCCGCCGCCGAGGCGAAATCCATTTCGACTCCTAAAAAGGCGTCGGTGAGCAGCACGGCTTCTCCGACCTCGGCGTTCTTCGCGTCCGCCGGCAACAAAACGTCGCCGACCGACGCCATGGCGTCGATGTCGCGGGCAAACCAGCCGATGGCGTCGAAGGAGGGCGCCAACGGAACGATTCCCTCCATCGACACGGCGCCGTGCGATGTGCGGAAACCCAAGATTCCACAAAATGCGGCCGGCGCTCGGCAGGAGCCGGCGGTGTCGGTGCCGATGGCGAAATTGACCTGGCCAGCAGCGACGGCGACCGCCGAGCCTGTCGACGAGCCGCCAGGATGCCGGTCCCGCGCGGCTGGATTGATCGGCGTGCCGTAATGCGGATTGGCGCCGAGCAGACTATAGGCCATCTCGTCCATATTGGTCTTGCCGACGAGGCGCGCCCCAGCGTCAAGCAAGCGATCCACGACCGGCGCGTTGCGCGCCGCGGCGGCGTGTGTCTTCGCCCATGTCGGGTGTCCGTTCGTCGAGACGTGTCCGGCGACGTCGATATTCTCCTTGACGACGAATGTCGCGCCGGCGAGCGGCCCCGGCGCATCTGTGCCCTGGTTGAGAACGACGGAGAGCGCGCCGAGATCTACTTTCATCGCGGCATCCTTCCTGGTGCGGCCAGAGCATCGGCGCGGCGGGAATAGAATTGCGCCCGAGCGAGATTATACCCAAGATTGTGGCGAGACGAAACGCGTAGGCCGCGGATGCTACAGTTGCGCGGTTCGCAGGCTTTCTACAAAGCGCCGGCGCGGCGCCGATTATAGGAGGGGCGAGATGGATGAATTTGGCGGCGGCTTTCTGCGCAATGCGATCATCGGGTTTGCGCTGGCTTTGGCTATTTCGATCATCTACCTCTGGTACAGCCGATAGGCGCGCGCGTCGCGTCGCGGGCGTTCGCATTCAGAATATCTGCGGCCTGGCGATCATCAGCCATATGATCGTCAGAACGGCGGCGAAGGCGGGAAAGCCGAAAGCGAACCACCACCAGAATAATCTGTGGTAGCTCTGCGGCAGCGACTGATTCGCCGCAACAGCGGCCTGCGCGATGTCGCGCATGCGCATCTGCATCCAGACGACTGGCAGCCAGAAGGCGCCGGTAAAAAAATAGAGCGCGATTGAAAGCGCGATCCAGCCCTCGGTAAGCGAATAGCCAGAGAGCCAGGCGAGCGCGACGCCGGTGATCGGCTGAAGCACGACGGCCGAAGCCGTAAACAGGAAGTCGGCGATCACGACAATGCGCGCCACGCCGGCGATAACCGGCGCGGAGCGGGTGATATGCGCCATCACCATGAAGAAGGCGATTCCGGCGCCTGCGCCGAGCAAAACCGTGGCGCCGATGATGTGAAGAAATTTAACGATGAGATAGGTCATCTATCGTCGACGATCGCAAGACACACGATATTCAGCGCCATCACTGGCCAGACTTTGAGCATTGGCCCCAGCGGCTCCATCCAGAGTCGCGGCGCCAGAATGGAGCCGACGATAAGATAGATGAATGAGAGGATGAGCGCGGCGACAAGCGCGATTTTGGATGTTCTTCGAAAGGCGATGGCGACGCCGATGATGAGATCGGATGAGGCGCCGGCAAATACGGTCAGCGGAACGATCGGGCCCGACAGTCCGCCTTCATGCAATAGTCCCAGCCCGATATCCCATCCCGGTCCGAATGAAATCAGCGCCGTCGAAATCCAAGTCAGCGCGGTGACGACGAAAATGAGCGGCTTGAGCGCATAGATGCGCGCAAACCATTTCTCGCGCACGTCGGCGGGCTCGGCCGCGAGCGCGGCGCCGAGCGAGCGCGGCTCGACGCCCGTGATGTTCGTCCATTGCGTCGGATCGCCGACGGCGCCGCGCGTCATTTCTCTTTTCGCAATGTCGCGGATCGGCGTGCGCCAGCCGAGCCAGGCGAGAAAATCGCCGATGCGGTACATCGCATTGATCAACCAGTCGGGAAGATCGACGCGCCAGGCCGGCCGCCATCCGAGCCAGCTGCGGTAGGCGGCGACGACATCGTTGAATGTCAGACGCTCGGGACCGACGATCTCAAGTTCAAGGCGCGAAGGCGCCGAGGGCGAAAGAAAAAACAGCGCCGTCGCCACGACATCGTCGAGCTGGACGATTTGCAGCTCTCCGGCGTTGTTGAAGCGCGGGACGATCGGCAGCGCCGCCAAACCTCGAAACAGCGCGCTTCCGCCATAAGCCGGGCGTCCGACGACGACGGAGGGGCGCAGGATGACCCAGTCGAGCGACGCGGCCTTCAACGCGTTGTCGCCCTCAGCCTTGCTTCTAGAGAACTCGCTCGGCGTTTGTCGGTCGACGCCGACGCCGGAAAAGTGAATGACCCGTTTGACGCCGGCCTGTTCGCACGCCGCAAACAGAGTGGCCGGACCTAGGCGATGCGCAGCGTCGGTCGAATCGGCGCCGCCTCCGCCGAGCACGCCGGCGCAATTGACGACGGCGTCGACGCCATCGAGATATGTCGACCATTGCCGCGGGTCGTTTACAGTTCTCAGGTCGAGGGAAACCCAGTTCGCCTTAGGAAATTGCCGTCGAACGCCGGCGCGTCCGCGCGAAGCGGCGATCACGCAATGTCCAGCCGAGAGAAGCTTTGCAAGAAGGCTCGATCCGATGAAGCCTGTCGCGCCAACGAGAAGAACTTTCATCGGTCGCTCTTGATCATGAAACGTTGGCGTCGCCATAATTCGAATCTAGGCGCGTAGTGTTACAGGGACCAGCGCCACACGCGCAATGCGGCCTCTTCGTGAGCGCGCTATCGCAGCATTCGGTAGATGACGCTGAACAGGGTGGCGTTGACCGTCGCCAGAATCAGGACGATCAGTAACGTCTCAGCTATCCGATCAAAATCTCGCCCAGGCGACATTGGACGCCTCGCGCATTCAAGTTGCGCAGCGACATTTAGTTAGAGCGGCTGCGCCGGGCGGCAATTCGTGGTTTTTTCGAGTCGTCGCCTACCAACGGCGTCTGCCGCGCCTTGGCAATTGAACTGGAGCAGTTGCGGCCAGTGCGGTTCGAGCGACGCGCTAGCCCTTTCGCGCGCATGACGAAGCGCTAGGTATCTTAAGTGTGCGCCAGTTTTAGCTTGGGATGGCCACCCGGCGATTTAGCTCGATAGATAGGAGACCATTATGAACAGACGCGGATTCCTGAGCGCTACGATGGGCGCCGCAATCGCGGCGTTTGCCATTCCTGGCGCCGCGCTCGCGACGAATCATCTCGCCAAGGCCATAGCCGAGATCAACAAAGCGATCCCTTATGGCGAAGAGCCGGCTCACAGCTCCTCTTTCGTCCAGCACATCGACAACGCCATCGATCATGCCGTTATGGCGCAAAGGGCGCACGCGAATCGACATATCAAAAGGGCGATCGCCTATCTGCGCCGCGCGCGCAAGACCGCCTATGGCACGCATCTGCTGAAATACTCGCGCCGAGCCGCGTCACTGGCGAAGAAGGCGCTGACGCAACTTCGGGCGGCGGGATGAAACAACTTTGAATGATGCTTATTGAAAGCATCTTGCAACAAGTGAGGGATCGCCAAGGCGACGCAAACGATGGCGAACGTCATCTTTGTTGGTCGCCTGATTATGGCGACGGATTAGACAAAGTGTCGCTCGGCGAAACGGCGGAACTTCTGCTTTCAAGCAGCGACCGCCGGATCAATCAGCGCAGGATCGCCATCTAAATTGACGGCCGGTTTCACCACCACCAGCCTCCATAAGGATAGCCCCAGCCGCCGACGGGATAGCCCCAGCCGCCGCCCCAGCCCCATCCGCCGTAGGGATAGCCCCAGCCGTAGTAGCGGGGAGCCGTCGCGGCGGCGATGCCTGCGCCCATTATTCCGAGAGCCGCAGCGGCGAACATCGCCCCTGCAGGATTGTAGCGATAACCGTAGCCCCGGCGGTAATACCGACGCGGATGGTAATAGCGCACGTAATGTCGATATGGGCGACCGCGGTAGCGTATTGTGTCGGCGGGAGACGTTAGGCCGATATCGGCGGGCGGGGCCACACTCATCGGCCCGGCTAGAACCTCAGCCGGCATAGCCGAGAGAGCCATCGCTCCGCACAACGTGCAAGCCAAGACGGATTTGAATTGCTTACGCATAGGCGCACCCTCCCGGACGATTGTTTCGCAGGCGCCGAGTCGCACTCTTGAACGCGACCGCATTCTAAAACACGGAATCTGATTGAATTGTTCCTTTCTCGACCCCGATTCTCACCAAGCCGCGCGGCGGGGTTGTCGAACCGTACATTCCCGCTGGCGTCTCCTGGCGCACGAAAGCCGGTCTTACGATGATGCTACACACTCGTAGTCTACCGTGCAAAACCCATGTCCCAGCGACGCCTTCAACGCGAAGATCGACGATCGTGGGCGGCAGCTATTTGCAAAATGGCAACGCGAAGCATCAAAGGAACTACAGCCACAAAAGCGCCCCACCAGTTGACCGGTGATGGACGTCAGTTCGGGGTGGGCGAAAACGATAAGAATCTTTTTTGGTCAGGGGATTATCGCTAGGGACGATGGACGCGCGGCTACTTGCGGTCCTTCGGGTGAACCCAGGCATGGGGCAGCGACACTTCGTCGAGTTCGGTATGCGCCAACGAATTGGTGAAGTTGGAAATCAGTTTGGAAGCAAGGCCGACCAGCACCTCGAGCGCCTGCCGCTCGGTGTATCCCGCATTCAGGAACGCCTTGATCTCGCGCTCGTCGAGATGCCCCCGCTTGTCGAGAAGCTGGCGCGCGTAGGTTCTGAGCGCTTCGAGCTTGGCGTCCTTGATCGGGAGACCTTCGCGCAGCGCCTCGATGACGTCGGCCGGCATTTTCTTGAAGGTCATCAGAAAAGTGTGGCCCGGGACGCAATAGTGGCAGTTGTTCTCATAGTTCGCGGTCATGAACACGACCTGCTGCTCCAGCGGAGTGAAGGTCGTCTGTTGCTCAAAGAGCGCGAAGGTATCGAGATAGGCCTGGTAGGCAGCCGGCGCTCCCCCCAGCACCTGGTGCAGCTTCGGGAGAAAACCGTAGTTTTTCAGCGACCGTTCGATTTGCGGGAGCGATTCCTTGGGGGCGTCTTTCTGGGAATAGGACTTGAACATGGACCTGCCTTTCGAGAGGACGCGCGGCAGAAAGGACGGTCCTGCGTCCAATGCTACGCGCGCCAATGATATTTGGGCCGATTGTTGGCATATGTGAAATCGATAATGTTAAGACTAGAAATCCAAACTATGGATACCCGCTGCATCGATCTCGATCTCCTGGCAACCCTCGACGCGCCGCTCGCCGAACGGAATGTGACGAAGGCGGCAACTTGGTTGCGTCTCAGCCTCGACGAGGCGCGTCAAAAATGCGAGGCTTGGCGTAGAAACTATAACGACGTGCGATCGCGTAGCTCGATCGGCAATAAAACGCCGGGAGAGCTGCATTCGCCGCCCCTGCAATCCGGGCCGGCGAATGAAGCCGGAATTTTCTGGCCAACCCGGTCCAACGTCGGGGGCAAGTTCAGCCGCTCTGAAACTAACATTAGACTTGGATCACCCAATGGGGGCTGACCACAGATGAATGGCGCCGCCGATCGCTCCACCCTTCGTATCAAAATCGCAAACGACCGACCGGGCGTCCAATAATAACGGGATCATCATGGAAAACAGTCGCATTACGCGCGTGACCTCCGTCGTAGTGATCCTCTTTATCGTTCTGATCTGCTGCAAGTTCGGGCAGGCGGTCCTTGAGCCCGTCGTCTTTGCCGTCTTCATCATTGCGATTGCTTGGCCCCTGCAGAAGTCGATGCAGGCGAGAGTAGGAAAGGCCATTGCGTTGAGTGTGACGGTCGCGCTGACCGCCGCGGCGATCCTGGCGCTGTTTGCTCTGATCGCTTGGGGCGGCAGAGAGGTGGTGGAGTGGGCCAGACAGAATCTCGACCGCATCCAGGAAACTGTGATGACATCCACGTCCTGGCTGGAAGAGCATGACATTTTTATCTTAACGCTCATTGCTGAACAGTTTAACACCGCGTCGGTTATAAGGCTTCTTCACATAGTCGCCGTTAGAGTGAACACAATTTTAGCCTTCGCAGTCATCGTGCTCGTGTACGTAATTTTAGGACTAGCGGAAACCGAAGCCGTTCGGAAGCGTATTGCTTCACTCGAAAATCGGGAGACAAGCCGGCGCTTGCTCGAAGGCGGCAGGAAGATCGGCGAAAAGTTCCGCACCTATATATTCGTTCGAACGATCGCCAGCATTGCGACAGGTCTCGCGGTATGGGGTTTCGTCCAGTTCATGGAATTGGAAATGGCCGGCGCATGGGGCGTGCTGACCTTTGCGTTGAACTACCTGCCCTACATCGGCTCCCTCATCGTTACAGCGCTTCTGCCGCTTTTTGCCTTCGTGCAGTTCGGCTCAATCGAAACGCCGTTGGTGGTTTTTTTCGGGGTGTTGGTGATCCAGTTCATCATTGGGAGCTATCTGGAGCCAGTGTTTTCCGGATCAGCTCTGTCGATCTCCCCGCCGATCGTCCTTTTTTCGATTGTTCTTTGGACTTTCCTGTGGGGCGCGCTTGGGGCGTTTCTCGGCGTCCCGCTGTCGATTGCGACGCTGACGATTCTTGAACAATTTCCGTCGAACCGATGGGCGGCGGAGATCCTGTCAGGAGGGCGGCCCGGCGTGTCGCCTCGCCAACCCGCCTAAACGGCGACGCAGATGTTTCCACGCTTCGCCGCGCAATCCAAACGCCCACGCCGCCGACCAGGAGCGCGTGTATGCCGGGCGGCGCTCATTTTGAAAACACCCGGTGATTTGCGGCGGGTAAACCATATGGCTGCTGCGCTCGAATTCAGATAAGACGATGGTCTGAGCTTGCGCAGAGAGGCGTCAGATGCTTTGGGCGATCAGATTCATTGGCTTGCTGTCTCAAGCGATTTTCCTGGAATTCTTGCACATCTTCGGTTTGATCGTCTTTCTGCTCGCCGCGCTGCTTGGCTATTTCAGGGCTCCCTGGTGGATCGCCCCAGCGCTCGCCGTCGCTAGCGGATTCTTCGCCAACAGGTTCATTGATCTCACTTATCTGACGGAAATATTCCGCAGGGCGGTATCCGCCAATGATCGATGGGCTTTCGTGATCGTCGTCTATTTCGCAATCACGATCGGCGGCTATCTCATTGGCCTTTTGGGGCGTTTGTTCATGAGACGCGCGAGGCGGCGCTAGGAAGGCGCTTGACGGGGTCGCGACCGCGAATGTGCTGTCTTGAAGAGAGTTGCGCAGCGACGCGCGCATTCTCTGGCGCCGAAGCCGTCATCCGTGAAGAACTCGCAAGGCGTTGATGTGACGAAGTTTTGAGACCTGCGGAAGTAATCGTTTCCGCAGGTTTTCGCTGCGCGGGATGCTGTTTGCTTGCAAATTGATCCGGCGCCGCTGTCGTGATTCTGTGCTCTCGGGGAAGGCCTCGAGG